>NZ_JBEXDZ010000083.1:0-39122 GCF_040606085.1 Streptomyces sp. NPDC005485
GACCGGTCGCTGCTCTCCCGGCCCCCCACCCCCCCCCCCCCAACCCCCCCACACCCCCCCCCCAACCCCCCCCCCCGGGGGGGGCGGGCCCCCGGTCTCCTCAGGGAGCCGGGGCCCGACGCGTGCGCCCGTGGGGCAGCTCGTGGGTCAGGCAGCCGGGCAGGTCACCCTGGGATTCCACGAGTAGAACAGGCCGCGGGGGTTGGACTTGTAGATCCAGGCGTGGAGCGTGAAGTGGCCGGGCAACTCGTTCTTCTGGAACTTCTCGCCGAAAAGCTTCGGCGTGGCCTGGCCCGTGTCCGGGACCATCCACTCGACAGCGACGAGCCGGCGCTTGCCGTCGCCCCGGTCCTCGTACAGGACGGCCGCCGGCTTGGCGGGGTCGAGCGAACCGATGTACTTCGGCTTGACGTAGTGGTAGCCCATGCCGCCCACCGGCGGGTTGGCGACGCAGTCGTTGGTGCGGACGTACCCGGCGGCGACGGCGAACGGCTCGTACCCGTACGCGGAGGTCGCCTGATACGTCGTGGACAGATCGGTCCAGACCCGGGGGTCGGGGTCGGTCGCCGCCTGGGCGGGAGCGGCGGTCAGGGCCAGCGACGCTGCCGCCGCGAGGGCGCAGACGGCCTTCAGGGGACGTGCGGGCATGCGGGGGGACTCCTTGGGATGAGGGGAAGGCACCCGGGAGGGCGCCCGTCCGGCGGCGGGCCTCCCCCGTCCCGCACGAGCAGCATTGCCGCAATGCCCGACGGTCGCCATCCGGGTGGCCCGACGGGCTGACAGCGGGCCGAACCGGCCGCGGCCGCCCGATCGGGCAGCCTGTGGATAACTCCGACGCTGTCAGCGCGGAGGCCTATGGTGGCTGTCGTGGGAGAAGCACGACGGACGGGGGACTGGCGATGGGTGGGACGGGTGTGATGACCGACGCGGGCGCGACGGAGACTCTGGGCGACAGCGAGGCACTGGCCACGCTCCACCGGGTCTTCGGGTACGACGCCTTCCGCGGCGAGCAGGAAGCGATCATCGAGCACGTGGTCGCGGGCGGCGACGCCGTCGTCCTCATGCCGACCGGCGGCGGCAAGTCGCTGTGCTACCAGATCCCGTCCCTGGTCAGACCCGGTACGGGAATCGTGGTCTCACCCCTCATCGCGCTCATGCAGGACCAGGTGGACGCGCTGCGGGCGTTGGGCGTGCGTGCCGGGTTCGTGAACTCCACGCAGGACTTCGACGAGCGGCGCACGGTGGAGGCGGAGTTCCTGGCGGGAGAGCTCGACCTGCTCTACCTCGCTCCGGAGCGGCTGCGCCTGGACACGACGCTCGACCTGTTGTCGCGTGCCAAGATCTCCCTTTTCGCCATCGACGAGGCGCACTGTGTGTCCCAGTGGGGCCACGACTTCCGCCCCGACTACCTGGCGCTCTCCCTGCTCGGCGAGCGCTGGCCGGACGTCCCGCGGATCGCGCTGACGGCCACGGCCACCCGCGCGACGCATCAGGAGATCACCCAGCGTCTGGGTATGCCGACGGCCCGCCACTTCGAGGCGAGTTTCGACCGCCCGAACATCCAGTACCGGATAGTCCCGAAGGCCGACCCGAAGAAGCAGCTTCTGTCCTTCCTGCGCGAGGAGCACGAGGGCGACGCGGGCATCGTGTACTGCCTCTCGCGTAATTCGGTGGAGAAGACCGCCGAGTTCCTCTCCCGCAACGGCATCGAGGCGGTGCCCTATCACGCGGGTCTGGACGCGGGCACGCGCGCCAGACACCAGTCGCGCTTCCTGCGCGAGGAGGGGCTGGTGGTCTGCGCGACCATCGCCTTCGGGATGGGCATCGACAAGCCGGACGTCCGGTTCGTCGCCCATCTCGACCTGCCGAAGTCGGTCGAGGGCTACTACCAGGAGACGGGCCGTGCGGGCCGCGACGGACTGCCGTCGACGGCATGGATGGCCTATGGACTGCAGGACGTGGTCCAGCAGCGGAAGCTGATCCAGGGCGGAGAGGGCGACGAGGCGTTCCGCCGCCGGGCGGCCGCTCACCTGGACTCGATGCTGGCGCTGTGCGAGACGGCCGAATGCCGCCGGGGCCAGCTTCTGGCCTACTTCGGCCAGGACCCGCGCACTCCGGCGTGCGGCAACTGCGACACGTGCCTCACGCCGCCCGAGACCTGGGACGGCACGGTGGCGGCGCAGAAGCTGCTGTCCACGGTGGTGCGACTGCAGCGTGAGCGGGGCCAGAAGTTCGGCGCGATCCAGATCGTCGACATCCTGCTGGGGCGCCGCACCGCCAAGGTGATCCAGTTCGACCACGATCAGCTGTCGGTGTTCGGTATCGGTGAGGAACTGGCCGAGTCCGACTGGCGGGGTGTCGTGCGGCAACTGCTGGCTCAGGGGCTGCTCGCGGTCGAGGGCGAGTACGGGACGCTGGTGCTGACCGAGGCCAGTGGGACGGTGCTGCGGCGCGAGCGCGAGGTACCCCTGCGCAAGGAGCCGCCCAAACCGCCCACCGCCCGCTCGTCGTCCTCCCGGGGCGAGCGCAAGTCCAAGGCGGCCGTGGCCGAGCTGCCTCAGGAACTGGTCCCCGCCTTCGAGGCCCTGCGCTCCTGGCGCGCCGAACAGGCCAAGGAACAGGGCGTCCCGGCATACGTCATCTTCCACGACGCCACGCTGCGGGAGATCGCCACGGTGTGGCCGAAGTCGGTGACGGAGTTGGGCGGTATCAGCGGAGTGGGCGAGAAGAAGCTCGCCACGTACGGGGAGGGCGTGCTGGAGGTTCTGGGCTCCCTGGGCGGAACTCCCGCGACGCCGAGCCCCGCGCACGACCCGGCGCCGGGCGGAGCGCCGGAACCGGGCCCGCACCCGGGCACGGGTCCGGGCACGAGCCCGGACCCGGACTGGCCCGAGATGGACATGGAGCCGGAGCCCGAGGACTGGATATAGCGGACTGGATGTAGGGGACCGGACCTCGGGGGCCGGACATCAGGGGCCGGCGGGGATGTACCGGCGCGACCCTCCCGCCGGTGGGCGGATGCCGGCCCGGCGGGGGTCTCGCCGGTGTCCACCGGGTCAGGACGCCGGCGTGATCCTGCCCGTCACCTCGCCCAGGCCGGTTCGGGTGCCGTTCGGGCCGGGGGCCCAGGCCGTCAGGGTCACCTCGTCGCCGTCCTCCAGGAACGTGCGCTTGCCGGCGGGGAGTTCGAGAGGGGTCTCGCCGTTCCAGGTGAGTTCGAGCAGGGAGCCGCGTTCGTTCTCGGCGGGGCCGCTGACGGTGCCCGAGCCGTAGAGGTCGCCGGTGCGCAGGGATGCGCCGTTGACCGTCATGTGGGTCAGCTGCTGGGCGGCCGTCCAGTACATGGTGGAGAACGGCGGCTCGGAAACGACATGGCCGTTGATGGCCACGGAGATGCGCAGGTCGTAGCCGGCGGGCTCCTCCGAGGCGTCGTCCAGGTAGGGGAGCAGGGGGTGGGTGCGCTGCGGGGGCGCGACCTGGGCGTCCTTCAGGGCGTCCAGCGGGGTGATCCACGCCGAGACGGAGGTGGCGAAGGACTTGCCGAGGAAGGGGCCGAGGGGGACGTACTCCCAGGCCTGGATGTCGCGGGCCGACCAGTCGTTGAGGAGGCAGAGGCCGAAGACGTGGTCCCGGAAGGCGGGGAGCGGGACGGACGTGCCCATGGCGGTGGGGGTGCCGACGACGAAGCCGACCTCTGCCTCGATGTCCAGCCGGACGGACGGGCCGAAGGAAGGGGCCGATTCCGTGGGGGCCTTGCGCTGGCCCGACGGACGCACCACCTCGGTTCCCGACACCACAACGGTGCCGGACCGGCCGTGGTAACCGATGGGCAGGTGCTTCCAGTTGGGGGTGAGGGAGTCGGGGGCGTCCGGGCGGAAGATCCGGCCGACGTTGCGGGCGTGGTTCTCCGAGGCATAGAAGTCGACGTAGTCCGCGACCTCGAAGGGGAGGTGCAGGGTCACCTCGGACAGGGGGTGCAGCAGGGGTGCGATGGCCTCCCGGTGGGAGGGGACCGTCACCCAGGCCGTGAGGGCGCGGCGGACGTCGGACCAGGCCGTGCGGCCCGCGGCGAGCAGTGGGTTCAGCGAGGGCCGCGCGAGCAGCGAGACATACGGGGAGCCGAGCGCGGCGGCGGCCGCGCCCGCGTCGAGGACGTGGTCGCCGAGCCGGACACCGACGGTGCGCTCCGAGGAGCCGGTCCGGGAGAAGACGCCGTACGGAAGGTTGTGCGGACCGAAGGGATCGCCCTCGGGGACATCGAAGGGGGGCATCGGGTGCTGCCTCGCTTTCGTGCTCGCCATGTGTTCCATGCGTTCCGTGTGGTCGCGCCACACGTTACGTGGGAGTGACGGTGTTGCGGCAGGGCCCCCTGGGGGACCGCTGGTGGTGCCGGGCGCCCCTAAAGAGTTCGCAATGTCCGATTAGGTCTTGTCGGAGGCGTCAATTCCGGCTTAGCGTCCTTTGGGGGACACGGACGGGGTGGGTCCGGTCCGTAGGGGGGACACGTGGGGGGACCCGTGGCCAGGAGCGCCGGTGGCGTTCCGGTCGACGCAGACCGGGACGTGCCGGGTCTGATCGTGAAGTTCGGCGACTATCCACTGCATCACGGCGGGGTGGGCGCCATCCGGAGCCTGGGCCGTCTGGGCATACCGATGTATGCCATCACCGAGGACCGTTACACGCCGGCCGCGGTCTCACGCTATCTGCGGCGCGCCTTTGTCTGGCCGACGAGTGGGACGGAGGCGCCGGAGCGGCTCGTGGAGGGCCTGTTGAGGATCGGGCGCCGCATCGGACGCCCGGCGGTGCTCGTCCCGACGGACGAGGAGGCGGCCGTCCTGATCGCCGAGCATCAGGGCGTGCTCGGCGACCGGTTCCTGTTCCCGAAGGTGGACGCGAAACTGCCGCGCCGCCTCGCCAGCAAGCAGGGTCTGCACGAACTGTGCGTGGAGCACGGCATACCCAGCCCGGCGGCGGCCTTTCCGCAGTCGTACGACGACATCGTGCGCTTCGCCGAGACGGCCGCGTTCCCGCTCGTCGCCAAGAACCGCGAGGCCTTCGTCCGCCGGCAACAGCCCGCGGTGAACGGGACGACGAGGATCGCGACGCGCGAGGGGCTGCTCACGCTCGCCCGCGACTGGGGCGAGCACCCGGGCGTGATCCTCCAGGAGTACCTGCCGAGGGAGGACGCCGAGGACTGGATCGTGCACGCGTACTTCGACGCGGACTCGACGCCGCTCGCGATGTTCACCGGCGTGAAGGTGCGCTCCTGGCCGCCGCACGCGGGAATGACGGCGAATGCATATGTAGTCGATAATCCGGAACTCGCGGATCTCGCCGCGCGTTTTATCAAGCAGATCGGCTTCAGCGGAATCATCGACCTCGACCTGCGCTTCGACCGGCGCGACGGGCAGTACAAGCTCCTTGACTTCAATCCGCGGATGGGCGCGCAGTTCCGGCTCTTCGAGAACGAGTCGGGGATCGACGTCGTCCGTGCCATGCACCTCGACCTGACCGGGCGTGCCGTTCCCGAGGGGGAACAACGGGCCGGTCACCGTTACGTGGTGGAGAACATCGACCTGCCTGCCCTGCTCGCCTACCGGCGCAGCGGTTACACGACACCGCACGCGCCCGCTCGCGCGAGTGGTACGGAGCTGGCGTGGCTCGCGGGTGACGACCTGCGGCCGTTCTTCACCATGCTGGCGCGCTTCGTGCGGCCGGGCGCGAAGCACCTGTATCAGCTGTGGCGGACCAACCGCCGCGGCAGCACCACGACCAGTGCGACGACCAGCAAGGACGCCCGGTAGCGCCGGCAGGCGCGAGCAGCAGGGGCGAGAAGTGACGCACGACCACGAGTGGCGAAGTGGTGTCCTGGGGAGGGGACTTCGTGATTCATCCGGTAGCAGTCATCGGTGCCGGCCCGTTCGGCCTGTCCACCGCGGCCCATCTGCGGGCGCGCGGCATTCCGGTGCGCGTCTTCGGCGAGCCGATGGTCAGTTGGCGTGACCACATGCCCGAGGGGATGCTGCTGAAATCGACTCCGGTCGCATCCAACATCGACGCGCCGCAACGCGGCCACAACCTCGTCGACTACTGCGATGCTGCGGGGATACCGCGGCTCGTCACGGACGAGGACATCATTCCCGTCGAGACGTTCATCGCGTACGGGCAGTGGTTCCAGCAGAAGCTCGTGCCCGAACTGGAGCGGGTGCGGGTCGTCTCCGTGGACCGCAAGGGCGGCCAGCGGGGCCAAGGCGGCGCAGGCTTCGAAATCAAGCTGGACTCGGGGGAGTTGTTCACGGCGCGGGCGGTCGTGGTGGCCACCGGGCTGTCCGGGCTCGCCCATCTGCCCGCCGAGCTCGGGGGCGCGGCGGCCGACGGACCCACTCCGACCGGTCCGGTGTCCCACAGCTCGCAGCACCATGACCTGAGCCGGTTCTCGGGCAGGGAACTCGTGGTCGTCGGCGCGGGGCAGTCCGCGCTGGAGACGGCCGTCCTGGCCGCGGAGGCGGGCGCGCAGGTGAGGGTGGTCTCCCGGGGCCGGGGCCGGGTCGCCTTCGGTGCGCCCCCGTGGGAGCAGCCCAAGCTGCGCCCGGAGTCGCCGTTCGGCCGCGCCTGGTCGCTGTGGGCGCTGAGCTACTACCCGCAGCCGTACCGTCATCTGCCCGCGCAGGCCCGGCACTACCTGGTCCGCCGCGTGCTGGGCCCGCTCGGCGCGTGGTGGCTGCGTGACCGCTTCGAGGGCAAGGTCGCCGTCCGCGAGGTCGCGCGGATCGTTCGCGCCGAAGCCCAGGGCGCCCAGCCGGTGCTCACCCTGCGGACCCTCGGCGGCCGGGTGGAGGAGCTCGCCGCCGACCACGTCATAGCCGCGACGGGCTACCGCGTGGACATCGCGGCGATGGACTTCCTCGGACACGAACTGCGCACCGAGCTGACGGTGAGCAGGGGCACGCCGAGGCTCGGCGCGGGCTACCGGTCGTCCGTACCGGGGCTGTACTTCACGGGATTGCCGGCGGCGGCTTCGTACGGCCCGGTGATGCGGTTCGTGTGCGGTACGGAGTTCGCCTCGCCGCGGCTGGCGAAGCATCTGGCGGCAGCGCACGGCTGAGGCGGGCGACGGCTGCCGGCACCGACAGCCACCAACGATCGCCGTGGGTGCGGTCGGTGCGGTCGGTGCCGACGGTACCCACGGCCACCACCAACGCCCGTCGACGGCTCAGGAGCGCGGCGTCTCGTCGGTGAGTGTCCAGGCGGCCGAGTCCCTGCGTGGGGCGGGGCGGACGTCCCACCGGGCGAGGTCGCCGTCCGCGGTCGGGTCGCCGGAGGGGAAAAGGCCGCGGGCGTCGGGTCTGAAGTAGAGGCGGTGTGCCCAGAACTCGGGGAGTTCGTGGCCCAGCAGGTCCTGTCCCATGGGCTGGAGCTCCTCGGCGGCGTACGCCTCGTTGATCCGTGCGACGGCCTCCGCCCGGGAGATTCCGAAGCGCTCCACGAGGACGTCGGCGATCTCGCGGAAGTAGTCGAGCCACTCCTCGTCGAGGCGCAGCAGGAACTCCCCGGTCCGCGGGGCGTTCTCGTAGACCGCCGCGTGCTGCCAGGCCAGGAAGTCGGTGATCACCTCGGGTGGGTTGGCCGCCTCGGTGGCCGCGATCTCCCAGCCGGGGGCGTACATGTCGAAGACCACGACGGGGAGGGGGCGGCCGAAGATCCGCTCGATGTGGCCCTCGGCGTGCAGATGCCGGGCGAGGGCGATGCAGGCGCCGGAGAAGTGCAGGCCGAGGAGGTCGTCCTTGCCGTCGATCTCCTTCTGCTCGGCCTCGGGGAGGTCGTCGGGCAGCTCGAACTCGTCGTCGTATCCCTCGTACCAGAGCCCGAGTTGCCTCACCTCCTCGACGTAGAGACGGCTGCCCTCCGGGTCCTCGGGCACATTGCCGAGCGTCTCGAAGCCTTCCAAAAGCCAGTAGGCGTAGTTCCAGCGGGCCTCGCCCGGGTCTTCCGGGTAACTCTCGCGCTCGTACTGGCTCTCGGTGTTGTAGCCGATGGCCACGTACGGACGGCGGCAGTCGTCATCGGTCCGCCAGATGCGGAAGGAGAGGACGTATGTCTCCTGCCTCAGCTCTTCGGGGAAGCGCTTCAGGATTCCCACGGCGGCCTCGCGCAGATGCGCTTCGAAGAGGCTCATGTCTCCCCCCGTACCTTCTCGATCGAGTTGTTCCGATGGTGCTGTCTTTGTGGGGCGGCCCCGGCAGGGCCGTCTCTCCGGGGCAACTCCCCGATGTGCCACAGGCGTTCGAGTCGGTGCCGCGTCATCATCCTGCCTCCTGGTGAAGCCGTACGGCAGCGGCCCGGTCGCGCGGAACCGGACCGGGTACGGCAAGCCGCGTGGCGCACGAGATACCGGACGTCGTCCGGTTCACGCCGGGCCGATGTGTCGTTCGATCCGTATTCTTCGGATCATGGCCGCTCCGACTGCATATTCACTCATCGCCACTGACCTGGACGGAACGCTGCTCCGCGGCGACGACACCCTCTCCGACCGGTCGCTGACCGCGTTGGCGCGGGTGGCCGGGGCGGGCGCACAGCACCTGGTGGTGACGGGACGACCGGCGCCGAGAGTGCGACCGCTGCTGGAGGACCTCGGCACCACGGGCCTCGCGGTGTGCGGGCAGGGGGCGCAGCTCTACGACGCGGGAGCGGACCGCCTGCTCTGGTCGGTCACCCTGGACAGGGAGTTGGCGGAGACGGCGCTCGGCAAGATCGAGGCGGAGGTCGGTCTTCTCTACGCGGCGGTGGACCAGGACGGTGTGGACGGGCTGACGCTCATCGAGCCGGGGTATCTGATGCCGCACCCCACGCTTCCCGCGGTCCGCGTCGACCGGCGCGACGACCTCTGGACCGAACCCATCAGCAAGGTGCTGCTGCGCCATCCGACGCTGTCCGACGACGAGTTGGCGTCCGCGGCGCGCATGGTGGTCGGTTCGCTGGCGACGGTCACCATGTCGGGGCCCGGCACCGTCGAACTTCAGCCATGTGGCGTGACCAAGGCGACGGGACTCGCGCTGGCCGCCGCGCACCTGGGTCTGGCGCCCGCCGCCACGATCGCCTTCGGCGACATGCCCAATGACATCCCGATGTTCGACTGGGCCGCCCGCGGCATCGCGATGGCCAACGCCCACCCCGAACTCAAGGCCGTGGCCGACGAGGTGACGCTGTCGAACGAGGACGACGGGATCGCCGTAGTGCTGGAGCGACTGTTCCCCTGACCTGTGATCCGTCCGGCAGTCCCCGGCGGTGATGTGCCGTGGGTCAGTCCCCGGCGGGCCGTACGGTCCAGTGGGCCGAGTCACGGGGCGGAGGCGGGCGGACCTCCCAGACGGAGAGGTCCCTGTCGGGGTCGTCGTCGGGGAGGCGGCCCCCGTTGGGCCTGAAGTAGAGGCCGTAGCCCCAGTATTCGGGGAGTTCGCGGCACATCGGGTCGGGATACGGCGTGATGTGCCGTTGCGTGTAAGCCCTGTTGATCCTCGCCACGGCCTCGGCGCGCGGGATGCCGAAGCGGGTGACCATCTCGTGGGCCATCTCGCGGAAGTACGCGAGCATGCCCGCGTCGAGATCCATCAGGAACTCCCCGGTCCGCGCCGCCATGTCCTCCCGTTCCCCTCTGCTCTGCTCTGCTCTGCTCTGCCCAGCCCGCCTCGGTCGCCTCCGCGTGGGCGGGCCGGCTACTCAGGGTTCCACGCCGTCAGTACGTCGTGAAGTCGTTTCCGGTGGTGGGCGATCCAGTGCTCCGGCAGGTCGACGGGGACATGCACGGTGACCATGGAGACCGTCTCGTCCTCCACGACGACCTCCGGACAGTCCCGCTCGCCCGTCAGCCGGATGAACACCGACGGCCCTCTGTCCACCGCCATCCACGCGATGTCCTCGCCGCCTTCCAGCCGGTCCAGGGCGCGTCCCCAGTCCTCAAGTCGCCGTCGCCACAAGGCGAGTGGGATGCGCCCGCTCACGAACGGGGTCTCCACGGCGATCTCGGCCGCGAGACCGACGCCGTCCTGCATCATCGGGTGCCGCCCGAGGACCGTGATCCTGACGGCGTTGCCCTCCTCGTCGGCGAGCAGTGCGAGATCCATCGGGCCGACGCGGGTCGCGACGGGCAGGTCGGCGTCGCAGAGGACGCAGACGAAGTGCGCGTCCCGTACGGAGTTCCACTCGCCGCAGGCCGGGCAGCGGCGGTGGACGAGAGGGTGGGTGAAGCCCGGCCCGTGGGCGATACCCGCACGGTGGAGGGCCGCGACGACGGCCGGCCAGGACTCGACCGGGTCGGGGCAGTAGCCGGTGGACTGGTTGCTCAGGTAGTCCGCCGTCCAGCCCTGCCTCAGATGGGCGAAGCCCATCTCTCCGGCGGCACGCACCGCCTCGCCGTCCGCGCAGGCCACGTGCTCGGAACGGCGCGGCGCGAGCCGCAGGGTTCCGGAGCGGTCGACGACGAAGGTGAACGGCTCGGGGCGTTCGTCGTCGGGGCGGCCCGACAGGAAACGTTCGAGGTCCGCCGGGCTGCGGACGAGGGTTCCGGTCCCGTGCCGGACGCTCGCCGCGATCTCCGCCGGGCCCACGTATGCGTACGTGTGCATGCCAGAAGCTACCTCCCGGCAGGCTCACCCCGCGCGCTCATTCCGGGCCGCCTCACCTCGCGCGACACCCTGGAGCGCCTCACCCCGCCGTGCGCGGAATTCTCCTCTCCCATGTCCGGTGGAAGACCACCTCGTCCCCGTCCTTGCAGATCACCTCGTTGGAGGTGAGGAAGTTCTCGGCGTCGCAGGTGATGTCGGAGCGGGTCTCCACCCGTGTGTCCCAGCCCAGTTCGGGGCGGTGCAGGCGGATCGACCATGACGAGTGGGTGCGGGCCGACAGCGGGTCGGACTCGTTGATCGTGTACGTCTCCGCGGCGTCCTCGGTGAACTCCAGGCCGTCGGGGTAGACGCGGGTGCCGCCGTAGCGGGGGTCCACCTCCAGGCGCCATTCGCCCTTGGCCACGTCGCGCACGACCAGGCGTTCGGGGCGGGGCTCGTCCAGGGTGGCCGGGAAGGCGACACCGAGCGGCTCGGACTGCTCCGCCTCGTCGAAGGTGATGCGCGACTCCTCGGAGGTCGACTCCCTTGCCCGTACGGGGAGTTCGAGCGCGCTGCCCGCCGGATCCAGAGTGAACCCCTCCTCCGATCCCGGCTGCGGCCAGATCCAGGGCCAGTACGCGGAGGAGACGGCGAGCCGGATGCGATGGCCCGGCGGGAACGCGTGTCCGATGCCGTTCAGTTCGAAGGTCACCTCCTCCGTGGTGCCCGGCGTCCACGGGATCGCCCGGTCGCGGCCGTGCCGGGCGGAGAAGTTGAGGACGCCGCGGGTGACGAGGGTCGACGCGCCGTCCGGCGACACGTCGCACACCCGCGCCACCACCTGGCCCCGGCCCCGGGGAGCGTAGGACGTCAGCCGCAGCCGTACCCGCGGCCGCCCCAGCACCCAGGTCTCCTCCGGCACCTCGAACTCGAAGCACGCCGAGCGGGCGTCCTCCTCCCGCTGGTCCGGCGGCAGGTCCGCATCGTTGCCGAAGGGGAAGAAACGGCCCGCGTCCAGGCCGGTGTGCTGCGGGGACCGCACCCGCACAGGGGCGCCGCGCAGTGCGTACGAGACCGGGGTCACCCGCGCGGAGGGCCAGGTGTCGTCGCCCACCCAGCGGCCGGGCAGCACGTCGTACACCGTCGCCGGAGGGTGCGAGTCGCTGACGTACGAGCGCAGCAACGGCTCCGCCATCACCCCCGTGTCGGTGCCGCGCAGCCAGTGGTCCCACCACCGCAGCGTCTCCTGGAGGAAGCCGATCGCGGGGCCCGGCGGCAGGCCGCGGTCCGGGTACTGGTGCGACCAGGGGCCGATCAGGCCGCGCACGCGGTCCGGCGGGAGGTTCTCGACCAGGCGCAGCACGGTGTCGCGGTACGGGTCGTGCCAGCCGCCCACCGCCAGGACGGCGGCGCGGACGGCGCCGTAGTCCTCGCAGACACTGCCGTGGCGCCAGTACGCGTCCCTGGTCTGGTGTTCGAGCCAGGTGTGGAGGTATGGGTCCACCGCCTCCAGCCGTTTCAGCCACAGCTCACGCCACATCACCTCGCCGGCGTAGGCGGGGTCCGGCGGGCGGGCGACGAAGGCGAGCATGGTGGCCGCCCAGGCGTGCATGTCGACGGCGAGGACGGAACCTCCCATGTAGTGGACGTCGTTGTCATAGCGGTCGTCCGTGGAGCAGACCGTGACGACCGCCTTGAGCGGCTCGGGCGCGAGGGCCGCGAGCTGGAGGGAGTTGAAGCCGCCCCAGGAGATGCCGAACATGCCGACCCGGCCGTCGCACCAGGGCTGGGCCGCCAGCCAGTGGATCACCTCCATCCCGTCGGCGAGCTCGGTCGCGGAGTACTCGTCGGTGGGCAGCCCCTCCGAGTTGCCGTGCCCGCGGACGTCCACGCGAACGGAGGCGTAGCCGTGACCGGCGTACCAGGGATGGCGCTGCCAGTCGCGCGGAGCGGTCCAGTCCGTGAGGCGGTACGGCAGGTATTCGAGCAGCGCCGGGACGGGCTCGGTGGTCAGAGGGCGCCAGACGCGGGCGTACAGGCGCGTGCCGTCCGCGAGCGGGATGCGGACGTCCTCGTGCGCCGTCTCGTACGGGAAGGCCGTGCGGATCTTCATCGCGGAAACCTCGGATGCCTGAGTGGACTCGGTTGCCTCAGTGGACGGGGTGCATCGTGCGGCGCAGCCAAGGGGCGAGGGCGATCACGGCCAGGCCCGCGGCCACGGCGATCGCGCCGTTGACGCCGAAGTAGGCCGGCTTGGAGACGTGGTCGTAGAGCTTCACGGTCTGGGCCTGGATGCCGTTGGCGAGGGCCAGGGACAGGAACCAGAGGGACATGGTCTGGCTGGAGAAGGCGACGGGGGCGAGCTTGGTGGTGGCGGACATGCCCGAGGTCTCCAGCAGGATGTCGCCGAGGCCGAGCAGCAGGTAGGAGCCGACGATCCACCAGGCCGACATCAGATAGTCGTCGCTCGGGTGGCCGCTGGTCGGCAGGACCATCAGGAGGAAGGAGAGGCCGCCGAGGATCACGCCGATCGCGATCTTGTTGGAGGCGTGCGGCTGGCGGTGGCCCATCCGGACCCAGAGCGCGGCCACGAAGGGCGCGAGCCCCACCTCGAAGGCGCCCAGCGCGGACGCGTACCAGCTCGCCGGGAAGTCGAAGCCGAGGATCGTCGTCTCGGCGTTCGACGCTGCGAGCAGCATCATCGTCGAGTACGCCTGGAAGAGGATGAAGTTGAAGACCGTCGAGGCGAGGAAGAGGACCACGTACGGCCGCAGCCGGCCGCGTTCCTCGGGCGTCACCCGGTCGCTGCGGAACATGACCGCGAAGTAGACCACCGGGGCGATCACCGAGATCAGGGTGAGCAGGTCGACGAAACGGCCCATGGTCAGCAGGCCCCCGGCCGCCAGGAGCACCGCGAGTACGGCCGCCGCGAGCAGCCCGAGGACGATGCGGCGCACGGCGCGGCGCATCGCGTCGGGGTCGAGCGCGAACTGCGCCGCGTGGGTGCGCCCGGCCAGGTGACGGCGGCCCGTGACGTACTGGACCAGTCCGAACGTCATGCCGATCGCGGCCGCCGAGAAGCCCCAGTGCCAGCCCTTGTGGTCGCCGAGCCAGCCGGTGATCAGCGGGCCCGCGAAGGCGCCGATGTTGATCGCCATGTAGTAGAGCGCGAAACCGGCGTCACGGCGGTCGTCGTCCGTGCGGTAGAGCTTGCCGACCATCGTGGCGACGTTGGGCTTGAGCAGGCCGGTCCCCGCGCTGATCAGACCGAGGCCCGTCCAGGTCATGGCGGCCGTCGGCACGGCCATGGAGTAGTGGCCGCAGGCGATCAGGACGCCGCCCCACAGGACCGCGCGGTACGAGCCGAGCATCCGGTCGGCGAGCCAGCCACCGGCGACGGACACCAGGTAGACGAGCGTGCCGTACGCCGCCGACACCGACGCGGCCGTGCCCGCCGCCATGCCCATGCCGCCGTGGGCGACGGTGTCCGCGAAGAAGAGGACCAGGATCGCCTGCATCCCGAGGAACGAGAACCGCTCCCAGACCTCCAGACCGGAGAGCGTGAGCAGGCCCCGGGGCTGGCCGAAGAAGGCATGGTCGTCACCTGCCGGCGGACGGCTCTCGGGCTCGGTTTCGACGGTGCTTCGGGACACGCGGGCCTGCTTTCGGCTGATCGGGCCTGCTTTCAGGTAAGTCCATAAATGTCATGTCGTATCACCTGATGGGGAACATACCGTCCGTGATCGGATACCGCCCGGCCTGGAAGGGCGGGCGCTCGTGGTGATCGAAACGTGACCGGATACGCTGACTTGAGTGATGGCAGCGACACATCGACAAACCGTGTCATCGACCGAATGATCGACCGAGACCGAATGATCGACCGAGTTCGCCATGTGATCGTCAGCAGACAGGAGAACCTCTCGTGACCGTCGTCGGGCCGTTCGGGCTGAGCGTGCGGGACCAGGCTCTCGAAGCCGATGTCCAGGCCGGATTGGTGGCTGTCGAGGAGGGCCTGCTCGAAGTCACCAAGAGCGAGGTCCCCTTCATCACGGAAGCTGCGCAGCACCTCCTGCGGGCCGGCGGGAAACGGTTCCGGCCGCTGCTCGTGATGCTCGCCGCGCAGTTCGGTGACCCCTATGCGCCGGGTGTCGTGCCCTCGGCCGTGGTCGTGGAGCTGACCCATCTCGCCACGCTGTACCACGACGACGTGATGGACGAGGCGGACGCGCGGCGCGGGGTGCCCAGCGCCAACACCCGCTGGGGCAACTCGGTGGCCGTCCTCACCGGTGACTTCCTGTTCGCGCGCGCTTCGCACACCCTGGCCGACCTCGGCCCCGAGGCCGTACGCATCCAGGCCGAGGCGTTCGAGCGGCTGGTCACCGGGCAGATCCTGGAGACCGCGGGGCCGCGCGACGGGCGCGACCCGGTCGACCACTACCTCGACGTGCTCGGCGGCAAGACCGGTTCGCTGGTGGCCGTGGCCTGCCGGTTCGGCGCGATGATGTCGGGCGCCGACGAGACGGTCGTGGACGTGCTCACGCAGTACGGCGAGCGGCTCGGCGTCGCCTTCCAGCTCGCGGACGACGTGCTGGACATCGCCTCCGACTCGCATGAATCGGGCAAGACGCCGGGGACCGACCTGCGCGAGGGCATCCCCACGATGCCGGTGCTGCGGCTGCGGGAGCGCGTGGAGCGGCTCGGGCTGGCCGAGGACATCGCGCTGTGCGAGCTGCTGGACTCCGACCTGACGGACGACGCCCGGCACGCCGAGGCGCTCTCCCGGCTCCGGGTCCACCCCGCGCTGGACCAGGCCCGGCTGGACGCCGTGCGGTACGCCGAGGAGGCGCGGGCCGCGCTGGCGCCGCTGGTCGAGTGCGATGCGAAGGCGTCGCTGGTGGAGCTGTGCGACGCGGTGGTGCACCGGGCGGGATAGCCCGCGCGGAGCCACCGTCGACGGCGTGACCCGGGTCACATGATTGGATTGAGTCCAGGGTCGGATTCATTCCGTACTCCTGCACAGAAGCCGGCGCAGGGGGTGTCGGCCGAGTACGGGGAGACAACAGAATCATGGGATCCGACGCCACGTTCAGTACGAGCAGTACGAGCAGTACGAGCAGTGCAAGCAGTGCAAGCAGTGCAAGCTCCACGAGCCCCACAGGCTCCACGCGTCGCAAGAGCCCGATCCTGGCCGCCGCAGCGGTCGTCGCCGCGGCCGGATTAGCCGCCGCCGTCAGCCCGGCGGTGGCTGACAGCGGCAGCAACGGCGCGAGGCACTCCGGGCATGGCGACCGGACCGTCGCCGTACGCAGCGGGGTCCTCCTCGGCGGCAGCGGAACCATCCTCGCCACCAGCCTCAACGGCGCGAGCGAGGTGCCCGTACAGGGCGGCCCCGCCGTCGGCGACAAGGACGGCGCGGCGCTGGAGTTCATCAAGGTCAAGGGCAACAAGGTGTCCGTCGCCGTGACCTGGCGCGGCACCGGCAGGCCCACCATGCTCCACATCCACCAGGGCGCCAAGGGCACCAACGGTGGCGTGAAGATCGACTTCAGCAAGCTGCTCGGCGGCAGCAAGCACCACAGCGTCACCGGCACCGTGAAGGTCGAGGACGCCGCCCTGCTCGACCAGTTGAAGAACGACCCCGGCGCCTTCTACGCCAATCTGCACACCGCCGAGTTCCCGGGCGGCGCCGTCCGCGGCCAGCTCCACAAGGTCACCGGCACCTTCGACTTCCGGCACGCCAGGAACAACTTCCAGGCGTCGGTGGTCAAGGGCGAGCAGATCTACGAGTGCAAGGCCGTCGAGGGCGGCGGGTTCGCGTTCGCCCAACGAGACGTCAGCGCACGGCTCGGCGGCGGCATCGCGCACTCGTTCACCGCGCCCAACTCCGGTACGCCGCAGTGGGTCGCGCCGGACGGCAGCGCGGTCACCGGCGCGCTGATCTCCAAGACCCCGAACGGCGACAAGAACATCGCCGAGCTGGACCTCAAGGCCACGCAGTCCGGCAGGCACCACGGGCTGCTGGCCCACACGCAGGAGATCCTGCGCCTCAACACCGTGGGCGGCGTCGCCCCGGCCGGGTCCTGCGCACCGGGCACGATCGTGGGCGTGCCATACCAGGCGGACTACGTGTTCGTGCAGAAGTAACCGGCCCCCTTCGAAGGCGGCGCCTCCCTCGACCCCTACGGGTTGGGGGAGGCGCCGCCTCCTTGTGTCATACCGCAGCAGTACATGGAGTTGATCCCGGGGTCTGACGCTTCCCCTCGGCCGATTTGGTCAGATGGAAAGCACCACTCCTCACCGATTCGGGTGAGAATGGCGGCTCAGGGGTGGACGAGTGCAGGGACGGTAAGCCGCCGCCGACGACGGAGGTAAGGCACACATGGCACCGTACGAATCCGATCACGCGTTGACTGGCGAGGCGGAGGCCGAGGCCGAGGACGTGCGCGCAGGCCGGCGGAAGGCGGCGCGTTACGTCGTCCCCGTCGCGGTGGTGGGGGTGGCGGCGGCGACCATCGGGCTCGTCCCGGCCCTCGCCGACTCCGGCGACCCCGACCTGGCGAAGATCAGCGCACAGCAACTCGTCGAGAAGATCGCCAAGTCGGACGTACAGCAGCTGTCCGGCACCGTGAAGATCAGCACCGATCTGGGGCTGCCCGACTTCGGCGGCCTGGTGGGCGGTTTCGCCTCCGGCGCGGCCAGGGGCGACGGCGGCTCGTCTGCCGACCCGCAGTCCAAGCTGCTCGAACTGGCCTCCGGCACGCACACGCTGCGCGTCGCGGCCGACGGCCCGGACAAGGGCAAGGTCTCGCTCCTGGACAGCGCCGCCGAGTACAGCGTCATCCACAACGGCGACCAGGTGTGGGCCTACGACAGCAAGTCGAACGAGGTCTACCACGCGACGGCGCCGAAGTCCGACGACGCGAAGAAGGGCGACAGCCGGAAGACCCCCCACGGGGACGACGTTCCGGCCACGCCCAAGGAACTCGCCGACGAGGCACTGAAGTCGGTCGACGACACGACCTCCGTGACGGTCGACGGCACGGCGCACGTCGCCGGGCGCGACGCGTACCGGCTGGTCATCAAGCCGAAGCAGTCCGGCACCACGGTCGGCGCGATCACCATCGCGGTGGACGCGAAGACCGGTGTGCCGCTGAAGTTCACGCTGACCCCGGCGAGCGGCGGCGCGGCCGTCGTGGACGCGGGCTTCACCCAGGTCAGCTTCTCCAGGCCGGCCGCCTCCACGTTCGACTTCACGCCGCCCAAGGGTGCGAAGGTCACGGAGGAGGGTGACGCCAAGGCGGACCGGAAGGCCGACGGCAAGTCGCTCCCGAAGGGCGCCGACGACTTCGGCAAGGGCCTCGGCAAGGGCGACATGGGCGGCAAGGGCGACACGGGCCTCGACGGCATGAACGTCATCGGCAAGGGCTGGAACTCCATCGCCTCCTTCGACACGGGCGGCGAGGGCGTCCCGTCGGGCTCGGAGGTCGGCGGTGACGTCGGCGGCTTCCTCGACTCGCTCGGCGACAAGGTCACCGGCAAGTTCGGCTCGGGCACGGTCTTCAAGACCCGCCTGATCAACGCCCTGATGACGGACGACGGCAAGGTCTACGTCGGCGCGGTCACCAAGGACGCACTGGTGAAGGCGGCCGACGCCGCACAGTGATTCCCGTACGCACCTGACGAGTTGAGTCGAGATTGAGGGAGCCCATGGAGGAACGGTCCGCCGCGGAGCCCGACATGGTGGACACGGTGATCGCCACGCGCGCGCTCACCAAGCGCTACCGCGGCGGACAGCTCGCCGTCGACGGTCTGGACCTGACCGTCCCGGCGGGCAGCGTCTTCGGCTTCCTCGGCCCCAACGGCTCCGGCAAGACGACCACCATCCGCATGCTGATGGGCCTGATCGAACCGACCACGGGCACGGCGCGGGTCCTGGGGCACCCGATGCCCCGCGCCTCCCGCACCGTGCTCCCGCACGTCGGCGCCCTCATCGAGGGACCGGCCCTCTACGGCTTCCTCTCCGGACGCGACAACCTGCTGCGCTACGACGCCGCGGACCCGACCGCCGACCCGCGCACCCGGCGTACGCGTGTGTCAGCCGCCCTCGACCGGGTCGGTCTGACGGCGGCGGCCGGAAAGAAGGCGAAGGCGTACTCGCTGGGCATGAAGCAGCGGCTCGGGCTCGCGGCCGCGCTGCTCCAGCCGCGCCGCCTCCTCGTCCTGGACGAGCCGACCAACGGCCTGGACCCGCAGGGCATGCGCGAAATCCGGTCCCTGATACGGGAGTTGGCTTCCGAAGGCACGACCGTCTTCCTCTCCTCGCACCTCCTCGACGAGATCGAGCAAGTGTGCACCCACGCGGCGGTGATGGCACAGGGACGGCTGATCACCCAGGGCGCGGTGGCGGACCTCGCGGCGGGCGCGCGGAGCCGGCTCGTCGTGACGACCCCGGACACGGCGGACGCGGCACGGGTGTTGAAGGAGCAAGGGGTGGCGGACCTCGTCGTCACCGACACCGGGGTGACGGGCGAGCCCCCGGACCGGGACCGGGAACTCGGCGAGCTGAACGCGGCGTTGGTGACAGCGGGCGTTCGGGTCCGCGGCTTCGGAGTCGAACGGGCTTCGTTGGAGGACGCGTTCGTGGCGCTGACGGGGGAGGGGTTCGATGTCGCAGGCTGAAGTGACCGCGCCGGTCGCCAGGAAGGTCAGTCCGCTGTGGACGTTCGGCCTGCTGCGCAGCGAACTCGCCATCGCCTTCCGGCGGTGGCGGACGCTCGCGCTCCTTGCCGTACTGGCGGCCGTGCCCGTCCTTGTCGGCGTCGCCATCAAGATAGAGACGAGCGACGGCTCGGCGGTCGGCGGCGGGGGCGGCGAGGGCCCGGCGTTCATCGCGCAGATCACCAACAACGGCCTGTTCCTGGTGTTCACGGCGCTCGCCGCGACGCTCCCCTTCTTCCTGCCGATGGCGATCGGTGTCATCGCGGGCGACGCGATCGCGGGCGAGGCGAACGCGGGAACGCTGCGCTATCTGCTGGTGGCGCCCGCGGGCCGTACCCGCCTGCTCCTCACCAAGTACGCCACCACCATGGCGTTCTGCCTGGTCGCCACCCTGGTCGTGGCGGTCTCGGCGCTCGCGGTCGGCGCGCTGCTGTTCCCGCTGGGCGAGCTGACGACCATCTCCGGAACCCGGATCAGCTTCGGCGAAGGGCTGGGGCGGGCGCTGTTCATCGCGCTCGTGGTGGCCGCGTCACTGACCGGGGTGGCGGCGCTGGGCCTGTTCATCTCGACACTCACGAACAGCGGCATCGCGGCGATGGCCACCACGGTCGGGCTGCTCATCACGGTCCAGATCCTCGACCAGATCCCCCAACTCCACGCCCTTCAGCCGTACTTCTTCTCCCACTACTGGCTGTCCTTCGCCGACGTCATGCGCGACCCGGTGTACTGGGACGACCTGGTCCGCAACCTCGGCCTGCAGGGACTGTACGTCGCGGTGTTCGGCTCGGCGGCGTGGGCGCGGTTCACGACGAAGGACGTCACGACGTAGGGGGCAGGCGCGTCACGCGGCTTCGTACGGGAACCGGGCGAGCGGCGGCTTCTGCGCGAAGAACGTCTTCGCGCGGGTCAGGGCCGCCTCGTCCTTCAGTACGTCGCCGGGCTTGCTGCCGTTGCCCAGCAGGACCCCGCCGAAGTGCATGCCCATGTACGCCGCCGAGTTGTTGAGCGTGCCGATCAGCGGCTCGGCGACCTCTTCCTCCTCGTGCGCGAGCGCGGTGACGCCCCAGAGGGTCCGCCCGGCCATGGTCTCCTTGAAGTCGACGCCCGGGGTGCGCAGCCAGCCCGACCAGTAGTCCAGGTAGCGCTTGGAGTGGGCGGACACCGAGTACCAGTACAGCGGCGACGCGATCACGATGTCCGTCGCGGCGAGCGTGGCGTCGAGCAGCAGCCCGACGTTCCCCTCGGTCGGCCGCACATGATCCGCGTCGTGCCGCAGATCCTCGAAGTCGGGCAACGGATGCTCGGCAAGACTCAGCCAACGCTGCCCCACATCACCGGGCAGCTGCTCCGCCGCCCTGCGGGCCAGCAACTCGGTGTTGCCGGCGGGGCGGCTGCTGCCGAGGAGGAAGAGGAAGCTACGGCTCATGGGGACCCCCGGGTGCGTGGCGTGCGACGACTACGTGCGCACACATTATATGCATGTGCATGCAGCCGTCCAGGGGGCCTGCCGCCTACGGCTCCAACTGCAGCTCGGCCCCGTCCCAGCGCATCAGGTTCTGGAACAGCTCGGCCTGCTCGATCGCGTCGTCCAGTGCGTTGTGCGTATGAGGCCGCGAGGACAGCAGATGGCGCGGCATCGAGCGTTTTGTCGATCCGATGATCGGCGAGGCGGCTTTGGCCGCGTACAGCGTCTTGAGATCCAGGCACCGGGAATGCCCAAAGGGTGATCCATTACTGGCGAATTGCATGAAATACCAGTACATCCACATCCAGTCGTAGCCCAGCGGATAAGCCACGAACACCGGAGCGGCGCCCAGCTCCCCGGAGACGGTGGCGAGCCAGTCGGCCGCGGCGTCCATGGCCTGGGTAGGCTCCTGACCCTCCCGGACCAGCCGACCGCGATCCAGTCCGCCGACCGCCAGCGCCTCCGGGTCGTAAGCCTCACTGATCGGCTTCAGCTCGGCATAGAACGTCCGCTCGGCCGGCTCCACCGCCTGGAACGTCACACCGTCGCGGACCCCCGCGACCGCCAAGCCGAAACTCGACATGGAGTACGGCCCGGGAACGGGACCGTCGGCCTCCACGTCGGCCGAAACGTAGAACTCTGCTTTTGCCATTGTTCTCTTCTCGTTGCGAGTCCGCTGGGGGAATTGTTGTCCTGGGGAGGGGCCTCACTCGACCTTGCGCAGGATGGCCTGCCAGTCCTCGGTGTCGATTCCGTCGATTCGATCCAGCCTCCAGGTGTCGCCTAGTACGGGGAAAGTCTCTCCGACGTGGAGGTCGTAATCCCGCTCCTGGTCCGTGACCACGCAAAGGGTGAGGACGGGTGGCGCGCCTTCTGGAGTGTGGAGCTGGACGGTGATGAACCTGGCGTCCGCAACTCTTCCGGCCACTCCGTGACCGAGCATCAATACCTTGATCATTTCCCTCTCTCCGTCGTCGTGTAGAACTTCAGGAAGTTTTTTCTGAATTCTTGAACCCTCAAGGGATCGGGGTGCCGATAATTATGCGGGTTCCGGAGGTGTAGGAAGCCCTTTTCGTCCACTGCGGTTACTTCGTACGCGTGAGAAGGGATAAGCCTGTTAGGGAGTTTTGGGATATCTTCCGGCTTTTTGATTGTGCCGACAATTATGGGGCGGCCGTCGGCGAGTTGCTCCCGGAATTCGCCGACTAGCTGGCGATCCGGGCTCCGGCCCTGCGTGTCGTACTGGGTGGGGAAATCCTCGGTGTACGCGGTTTCGCCGGTCAGTTGGGTGAGCAGCTCCGCGCGCTCGTAGGAGCGGCTCCCCCGGTCGAGACGGGCGTACCCGGTAGCTTTTTTGGAGCGGCTCTCGTCCCATGTCTGATCGGAACCGGCAATTGCCTTCTCCAGGATGGGAGTCCAAGCAGCTCTGCTGTCACCCGAAGTTCCATATGCCGGCTCGTTGGAAGCGCCGTCCACGACAGGCAGGTCGGGCGTTACGGTGAGGACCGTGAATTCCCCTGTCGCCTCGTAGCGCCTTGTGTCGCCATAGAGGGTGTACTTGGTTTGGTGGAGCCTCACTTCGTACGTGCCGTCCTCAATCTCCCGCACGCACTGGGTGATCATCTCCGGCCGATGCCCGGCCACTGCGCCCATGGTGGCAATGATTCCGCAGTCACCGAGAGAGCCCTGCGCCGTCTGCTCCCGTGTGGGCTGCCCGTCGAACAGTGGAACGCGCGTCCCGTCGGGGCGGTCGAGCGGCGTCCCGTAGCGAACCTGGGGGACGCCGGTCTCCGGCAACTCCTTCGCATTGAAGTCCGGCCGGTCGACCGTGGTGCGCGCCTCGGAGGGTTTGTCGACGGGTTCCCTTCGCGGAGCCGTCGCGTCGCGTAACCGTTTCAAAATGGAACGTTCGAGTACGTCCTCATCGGATGCGGAGTCGGACGCTTCGGTTGCCTCATAGGGGGCGGGGGCAGGCTCGGATGCCTCGGTGTACGAGGCCGGGTCAGGGGCGTCCCCGGGCGCGGTGTTCTCATCCGGCGTCGGAGGCAGGGGTCCGGTGACTTCCCTGGGATCGGGCGCTCTTCCTGGGTCAGGCGCATCCTCGGCGTGGATGGATTCCACCGGGTCCGGCTCGGGTGGGGCATCGGCAAGCTCGGGGGCTTCGCTGGGTTCCAATGGTTCTGGTGTTTCGACGGGGTCCGGTGGTGTGGGGGCCTCGGTGGCCTCCAGAGGCTCTGACGCCTCGGCGACCTCCGGTGCCTCCGGCGCGATGACGGGCTCCGTCGCATCCAGCGGCTCGACGGTTCCGAAGGCCTCCGGCACGTCAACGGTCCCCGATGGTTCCGGGGCCTCGGTGGCGGGTCGAGCCTCCGACGGGGCGGGCGGTTCCACGGGATCCGTGGGCTCGGCGGTCTCCGTCGGCTGCGGTGCCCCCGCGTCCGCCCCGGCCTCCGTCGGATCCGGTGCGTCCCCCGTCTCCACGGCCACCGGAGCTTCGACCGGGGTTGTCGGGTGTTCGGTCGGGCGGTCGCTCATGTGGGGGTTCCCGGGGGCGTGGGGGCGTGGGAGCGGTAGAGGCGGGCCCAGGGGAGGGTTTTGCGTTGCCAGGCGGTGCGGGCGATGTGGATGAAGACGCAGGCGTGGTAGTCCGCGACGGCGGCGGCGCTCGTGTCGGTGTCCGCCGGAGGCAGCGGCACCGTGTCGGCGACCCCGGCGACCCAGTCCGTCGTCGACGCCCACCAATCGGCCTGGCCCGGCTTGGACTTGGGGTACTCGGCGACCCGCTTCTTCAGCTCGGTGGCGTGCTCCGGCCAGACCGCCGTACCGGCGCGGGAGCGGAACGCGCAGCGGTGCCGGCAGCCCTCGCAGTCCGCGAAGGGGGCGAGGGCCGAGTCGACGCGAGGATTCTCCGACGCGAACTCGCGGAAGCGGGCGGCCAGTTCGGCGTCGTCGGCCAGGGGGGCGCGCTGCACGCCCGCCTCCCGTGCCGCCTCGGCCCGCACGTCCGGCACCCGGATCAGTGCGGGCCGGTCGATCCGGTCGTGGTGGGCGAACGCCTGGAAGGGTTCGAGCGTGGCCGCGTACCGCTCCTGGTCCGGGGAGAAGCGCATGGTGCCGCCGATGAGTTCGCGGTCGGCGGCGGACGGGAGGCGGTGCATGACCTTGAGGTTGGTGTTCTTGTACGCGTCCTCGACGAGCTTGCCGGGGACTTGCTCGACGATGACGATGCCCTCCCCGTACTTGCGGTTCTCGGCGAGGGTGTTGGCGAACGCCTGGGCGGCGCGGGCCTGCGCGTTGCCCTCCTTGGCGTCGCCGGACTGCGCGAGGGGCTGGCCGAGGAGCCGGTGTGCCTCCTCGATCACGGTGACGTGGGAGAGGGAGCCGCCGGCCCGGTTCGCCTTGTAGTGCTCGGTCATGGACTGCAGGAGCAGTGCCGTGACCAGTGACTGCTCCTTCTCGTTGTCGCCGACCGCCGCCAGCTCCACGACCACGGGGCGGCTCAGCAGCTCCTCGACCGGGTACGAGCGCGCCACGTCCAGCGTGCTGCCGCACGCACCCTCGGCCAGCGACTCGGCGCGCAGCCGCGACGCGGCGACGATGTTGTCCCGTACCTCACCGGAGTAGTCGAGCTGCTCGCACTGCGTCTTCATCTCGGTGATGAAGTCCCGCAGGGTGGGCCAGTCGTGAGCCGGGCCGGCGATGTCCGTCGGGACGATGCCCTTGCGGGCGTACGTGGCGCGCAGGGCCCGGTTGTAGATGCCGGGAAGGGGGTCCCAGAGTCCGAAGGCGGCGTCGAAGCAGGCCATCAGCCCGGCCGTATGGGTGCTGATCCGGACGCCGGACGGGACCTCGAAGGGGTTCAGGCGCAGCGGCGCCGTGCTCTCGTCGCCGACGGTGAGGACGACGAGGTCCTCGAAGCCGGGGCGGGTTGCGAGCCAACGATAGTCGTCCAGCGTGGAGTTGACCGGTTCGATGACGAGGAAGGGGATCCGGTGGTCGCGCCACAGCTGTTCGCAGAAGGCCAGCGTGGTGTTGGTCTTGCCGGAGCCGGTGGTGCCGACGAAGAGCGCGTGCCGGGTGAGTTCGCCCAGGCCGATGCCGAGCGGCCCCGCCGGGGTGTCGTGGACGAGCTGCCGGCCGAGGGTGACGGCGGGACCGTCGGCGCGGTAGGCGGTCTCGCCGGACATGCCCGGACGCCGTACCGGAAAGCCCGCCATGTGGCCGTTGACCGCGAGCGGCAGCCGGAACGCGGCACCCGCCTCCCGCGCGTCCACGAGGTCGGCGAGCAGACGCAGCGGAGGCGAGAGCGGTTCCGGCAGACGCCAGCAGTGGTCGCCGCCCCAGCGGGGCTGTTCGAGAGTCGTCAACCCTTGCCAGAGAGAAGGGAGTTCACCGGCCCCCGGCCGTACGACGCTGTGGGCCGGGCCCGTGAACGTCTCCGTCAGTACGCCGTCCTCGCGGGCCTGCTCCTGGGGGGACACGGTGGCCCCGACCAGCTCGGTCAGCGACTCGGGTACGGGTGCGGGCGAGGCCAGGGCGACACGGATCCGGAAGGCGCGGTCGGTGTAGCGGCGCGCGGCGTCCGCGTACACGCGCGATGCGTCCACGGCGAACGCGTCGGGCGCGAGCTGCGTACCCGGCGACCACAGACCGTCCGGCAGCTGGCCCGCGGTGCCGAGCCGCCCGTACTGCGTGGCGACGCGATGCAGCAGCGGGCCCAGGTCGCTCGGTACGACGTACGGCTCAAGGCCGATGGTCAGCATGACCGGGTACGGGTGCGCGGCCAGCGCCTGCCACAGCGCGTCCCACGGCGGGGCGGACGCGGTGAACGGCTGCGGAGCCAGGTAGTAACTCACGCCCGCGTCCGGGCGGTTGGGCACGCCGGTGCGGTACCGCTTGCGGATCTCGGCCACGCCCGCGGCCGGTTCGGGCGCGAAGGGAGTGAGCAGCCGGGCCACCTCGGTCTCGTCCTCGACCGGAGAGGCGTGCACATGCCTCGGCAGCGCGGCCAGGCGCGCCCGCAGCGCGAACGCGGCGGCCTCGGCCTCGGCGCGGGTGGAAGCCGACACCCGGCCGAGGAGCGCACAGGACAGGCTTCGCTCGGCCGGGTCGGTGAGATAGCGCAGCTCGACACGTTCCCCGTGCGTGACATCCCACTGCCCGGTCAGCCAGGCGGTCTCGGCAGCGACGGCCTTGACGCGACGTTCGGCCTCCGGCAGGCCCGCGTACTCCTGGGTCTCGGTCAGGTCGGCGGCGGCATCGACACGTACGGCCGTCCAGGCCCAGACGGTCGTCCCGTCGGAGACCGTCAGCACACCGCCGGACGGACCTTCGACCGGCAAGTCGGCGACCGGCGACCCCGCTGCGGTCAACTGCCGTTCCAGGGCTGGATGGTGGTGGTGCCCTGCGGGGGCACGGGCGGGCCCGGAGGCGGTGCCGGCAGCTGCGTGGGCAGGGAGTGGCCGGGAGGCACCGGCGGTGCGGGCGGCGCCGAGGTGCTCGCCTGCACCGGCGGCTCCTGGCCGAAGGTCGAGGCGAGCGGCACCTCGATGCCCTGTATCGCCGTCTCCACGCCCTCGCGTGCCGCGGAGTGCACCGCCTCACGCATGGCACGCGGCCGCTCGGTGCGCAGCATCTGCTGGAGGTTTCCGGCGCGGTTCAGCATCCCGCCGATGATGTCCTTCACGAAGTGCCCGATGACCACGGCGCCGGGGCGGCTGCGCCACATCGTCCAGCCGACGTACAGGCTCGTTCCGTATGCGAAGACCGTCACGTAGGCGACGTAGCGGCCGCTGGTGATGACCAGCCGGTTGTGCACGACCTCCGGTGTGATGTCGCTGCGGACGCGGGCCGGTACGGCCGAGACGGGTATCCGCCGGCGGGCCAGTGCGCCGTAGATCGCCGCGTACGAGGAGGTCGACGCGGCGGCCTTGTCCTCCAGGAGCGTCTTCCACTCCGAGACCGGTTCGTTGATGCGGGAGAAGAGGAAGACCACCCAGAAGACGACGAACGACAGGAGCAGCCCGGGGCCGATGGCGTCGGGAAAGTTGCCTGTGAGGATCGCGGGGAGCAGGCCGAGGGCCATGAACACGAGCAACGACGCCACGAACCCTTGGAACCAGAGGGACTTGATGCTCTTGAAGTCCACCGACTCGTCGAAGCTCAGCTCGACGTCACGGTATTGGAGGGTCTGCGTGCGGTAGGCGGCGTTCGGCCCCACCGCTCCGGCTGCCGCCCAGGGGACAGCCCCTCCGGTGCCTGTCACGTCCATGGTCCCCGCTCCCCGTTCTCTCCCGCGCTCACCTGCCCCGTGGGCAAATTCCCTGTATGCAAAGGCGGTTGATCACACTAACCGAGTGCTCCCGCCCGGTCACCGGGCGGGTCCGCCGCCGGCCTGCGGCTGCGGTCGGGGAACGCGCGGCGGCTGCGCGGCCGGGCCGGTGGCGGGGGCCGCGGACGACCCCCCGGGCGCGCCTGAGCGACGTGTCGACTGGAGCCTGGCGGCTCCGGCGACGGGATTGGCGGCCGGCGTGGCACCACCCTCCGAAGCCGCGCCCGGGCTGCCCGAGGTTGCCCCCGCCGCGCCCGAAGACTTGGCCGGTCCGCTCGCACCGCTCGGAACGGCAGCCGGGCTGGTTGCGCTGCTTGATCCTGCGGCGGGGCCGGTCGTACCGCCTGTGCCTGCGGCCGGCTTGTTCGTGCCGTCCGAAGCCGCGGCTGGACTGCTCGCGCCACCGGGGGGCGCGGCCGGGCCCTTGGCGTTGCCCGATCCTGCGGCGGGGCCTTCCGGCGTCGGGCCGGGGGTGGTCCACGCCTTGCCGGTCGCGGGGGTGGCGGGTGCGGGTCCCGAAGACGCGGGTCCGGAGGGCGTGGCCGGGGCGTTCGTGGAGCCCGCGCCGGTTGGTGCGGGCCCGGCGGGTGTTGTGGGCGCTGGGGTCGTGGCCGGGTTGTTGGCGTTGCCCGAGCCTGCCGCGGGGCCTTCCGGTGTCGGGCCGGCGGTGCTCGGAGCCTTGGCTGTCGCAGGGGTGGAGGGTGTGGGGTTCGACGGTGCGGGCCCGGCGGGTGCGGGCGCCGAGGGCGCGGCCGGGTTGTTCGTGGAGCCCGAGCCTGCTGCCGGGCCCCCCGCCGTCGGGCCGGCCGGTGCCGGCCCCGAAGGTGTCGAAGCCGCAGTCCCTGAAGCCCCGGGCCCCGCGGCCGCTGGCCCCGAAGCCGCAGGCCCTGAAGCCGCAGTTCCCGAAGCCGCAGTCCCCGACGGCGCAGGTCCCGAAGCCGCAGGCGCCGAAGCTGCAGGCCCAGAAGCCGCACGCTCAAACGGCGCCGGCCCCGAAGCCGCAGGCCCCGAAGGCCCCGGCGGCGCAGGCGGCCCGTCGCCCGGGGTCGGGCCGTCGCCCGGGCCGCCCTCTGCTGACCGGTGCTTGGCCAGGTGGGAGCCCTGGAGGGCGGTGGCCATGAAGCCGGCGGCTACGTTGCCGCTTTCTGCTGGGGCCGTTTTGGCGTCGAGGAGGGAGAGGCGGGCCATGTCGTCGCGGCTGAAGACGTTGCCCGGGAGCATGCGGGACGCGGCGCCCGTCACGTCGACCGTGTGCTTCTGGTCGCCGGCCTCGAAGTCGAGCCGGTAGCCCAGGTATTGGCGGTCCTTGTCGAAGAGGAGCTCCCCCTGGACCTGGCCGCCGTTCTCGCGGGCCCAGGTCTCGACGGACTCCAGGGTCTCCGGAAGCCGCGAGACCCGGCCGAGGCAGGCGACGTAGGCGTCGCCCTCGATGCCCAGCGGATTCCCCCCGCTGTCGAGGGCCGCAAGCCGCACCTGCCCGTCTGGACCGGGCACCGTGCCGACCTCGCCCAGGCGCCGGTCGGAGTAGGTCACCAACCGCCCGTCACCGCCGTACTCGGCGTCGTGCGCACGGCGCAGCGCCGTGTACTGGGCGTCGTTGTGCAGCACGAACGGCGCGTCCTTGCCGACCATCAGAACCCGGGCGTCGGGATTGGCCTGCAGGATGATCTCGGCGTTGGCGATGGCGGCGCCGCCGACGCCCGCGATCAGCCACTCGTTCGCGGCCCCCGGGTTGTAGTCGCCGTCGCCCACCTCGTCACCCATGAGAACCCGGCCGGGAGCCGCGCTGCGCGCCTCGTCCCAGGCCGCGGTGGCTCGCAGGGTCTCGGTGGCCCCGGCCAGCCGCGGATCGGCGGCCGCCCCGAGCGCACCGGCGACGGCGGGCTCGGAGAGCGCGGCCAGCGTCGTCGCGGCGCGGCCCTCGCCCTCGGGCAAAGCGAGCAGCCGGTCCCGGGTGGCCAGCGCCTCGGGCGTGCCGGCGGCGCTCAGGTGCTCGGCGATGACCGCGGTCGCCTCGGGCACGGTCGGCACCTGCCGGTTCGCGCCGGGGATGATCTCGGGAGGGATGCCGGTGGCGACGAGCGGGGAGCCCTGGACCTCGATCTTGACCGGCGGTGAGCCGTCGCCGGGGCTGATCTCGGCGATCAGGCGGCCTTCCGCACCGATCCCCAGCGAGGCCTTGCCGTCCACCAGGGGACCGCGGGCGGCCGCCGTGTCCTCCCACATCTGGAGCGCGCCGAGCGGAACCCGTTCCTGCGGCTGGGCGACCTGATACGGGTCGCCCATCCTGCTCTCCCTGAGGTGCCGTACCTGGTCGGCCGACTGGACGATGGCCTCGATCGGGTCGACATGCCACCGCCCGCGCGCGTCCACCAGCGTGACGAAGGGGTCGCGCCCGGCGAGCGCGGCACCGCCGCCGATCATGATCTCGCGCTGCGGGTGGCGGCCCTCGGGCAGCATCGCCTGCTCGGCCCGGAGCTGGTCGAGGGTCTGTGTGCTGAGCGCGGTGCGCTGCTCCGCGGCGGTGGCGGCGGCCGCGGCCAGTTCCGGGCCGGGGACGGGCGTCCCGTCGGAGCGCAGCCCCGGCACGGGGAACGGCGGGTCCGCGGCGGGCGCAGCCGCCTGTGTCGTCTCGCGGGCGCGCACCTCGACCAGGGCCTGGGCGTCCGGCACGGCCAACCGTTCGGCGGGCACGGCGAGTTCGGCCATCGCGCGTCGTGCGTCCGGCGTGAGCAGCGGGAGCGCGGTGTCCCGCCGGATGTCGGCGGCGTACTGCTCGACGGTGTGGCCTTCCCCGCCGATCGGGCTCCTGGGCCGCAGGCCGGAGCTGTCGACCAGCGCGGAGAACTCCGTACGGGCTTCCTGGCGTTCACCGCTGGCGAGCGCCGTGTCGTTCATCCGGGTCGCCAGATAGTTGAACTCGCCCACCCGGCCGCGGTCCGCGTCGGACAGCCGCGTCCGGTCGGGCAGCGTGGCGCCGGAGGCGAGCAGGTTCTCCAGCGGAGCCGGACCGCCCACGGCGGCGCGGTCGCGTACGGCGAGCAGTTCGCTGATCTCCCGGCTCAGCACCCGGCCGACCTGCTCGGGCGGCAGCCGGTCGGAGAACTGCACGACGTACCGGTCGGTCGTGGTGTTGGTGAAGGTCCGGGCCCGGTCCTGGTCGGGCAGCGCGGCCGTGTCCAGGCGGAGTTCGACGCGCTTGCCCTCGGTGTCGCTCAGCGAGAAGAAGCGGCGGCCGTCCTCCTCGATGACGCCGCCGCTGCGCAGCCGGTCTCCGTACAGTCGGCTCAGTACGACGGGCAGCGCGGCCTCGGCCTCGGCGAGCAGCCGCGTCTCGTCGTTGCTCAGGTTCACAGACGTCCCCCCGTTCGGCGTCCTGATGGCCGTAGGATCATGCCATGTTGATCGCACGTTCGATGCAGGAAGCGCATCTCTATATGGACCTCCACGCCTGCGTCTGCGGGGCGGAGTCGTTCGATCGGCAGCACCGGCTGGTGGACCGGGGCGGCGAACTGGTCTCGGTGTACGAGGGCGTGTGCGCGCAGTGCGGCAGGACCCGGTCCTTCGAGTTCGTGGTCCTGGACGCGGAGCCGGTGACGCCCCCTGCCTTCGGGGGCGCGGAGCCGTCGCGGATCATCGACCCGGGCGAGTTCCTGTGGGCCGGCGACCAGGTGTCGACCGACTCCGGGCTGCGGCTGCTGAACACACCGCTCGCCGAGCACCGTGAGGTCCGGCCGGCCACCGCGTACGCGATCGCGGCCTTCGAGGAGGTCGCCAAGTTCCTGCCCGAGGGCGCGGACCGCATCCCCGAGGACCGGTTCACTTCGGAGCGCGGCCGGGAGATGTACGCCAAGGACCCCTCGCGGTTCACGCGCCCGGAGATCGAGGACGCGCTGGAGCTCAAGCGGCGGATCCTCGCGGGTATCGACCGGTTCAGCCCGCCGCAGGGCTGAGCGCAGGGCGGACCCCCGGGGGCCGCCCGGGTCCGGCGGGCCCGCGGGCCCGGTGCGGTCAGGCTCCGTGGGGTGCCGCCCGGGTGCCGAGGTCCAGCAGCAGGGCCATGACGCCGACCAGGGTGGCACTGCTCACGATCTCCTTCCGGGTGATCATCGCGGGGAGGTCGGTCAGCGGGATCCACTCCAGCCGGTCCGACTCGTTCTGCTCGGTGGGCTCCCCGACACGTACGCAGCCGTCCGCGCGGAACACGAAGTGCTGGGAGTCGGTGATTCCGCCCGCGGGCTGGGCGTAGACGAGTTCCCGCAGGGAGTCCGGGCGGGGCCGCCTGCCGGTCTCCTCCTCCAGCTCCCGGGCGGCGGCGCCGGCAGCGCTCTCGCCGTCCTCGACCAGCCCCATGGGCAGCTCCCACGCCCAGGTGTCGGTGACGAAGCGGTGGCGCCACATCATCAGGACCCTTCGGTGCTCGTCCACGGCCGCGGTGACGGCGAGGTCCCGCAGCCGTACGACGTGGTAGTCGCCGCGTGTGCCGTCGGGCCGTTCGACGTCGAGTGAGCGCAGTCGTACCCATGGGGTGTCGTGGAGCGTGTGCTCGCCGTGGACGGTCCACCGCATACCGGTACCGGCTCCGTTCGGTGTCGTCGTCGGTGTCGTCTTCGCTGTCGTGGCCGGTGTCGTGTCCGGTGTCGATTTCCGGGGCGCTGGGGTGGTCATCTCGCGGGCCCGCCGCCCCCGCCGGGTGCCTGCGCCGGACGTGGAACGCGCGGCGGCTGGGCGGAGGCGGCGTTGCCGTTGCCGGCGCTGGGGGTGGCGGTCGTGCCCGACCCGGAGCGGAGCCTGCCCGCTGCGGCGGTACGGATGACGGCGTCGTTCTGCCGGAAGGCCGGCGACGTCTCGACCGAGCCGGTGCGGACGGCCTGTCCCGAACCGGTCTGCTGCCCTGGACCGGTCTGCTGTCCCGAACCGGCCTGCTGCCCTGAACCGGCCTGCTGCCCTGGACCGGTCTGCTGCCCTGGACCGGTCTGCTGCCCTGAACCGGTCTGCTGTCCTGAACCCGCCGTCTGTCCCGAACCCGCCGTCTGTCCCGAACCCGCCGTCTGTCCCGAACCCGCCGTCTGCCCCAAACCCGTCTGCTGCCCCGGACCGCCCGTGGACGCACTCGTCGCCGCCGGTACGCCGAAATTCCCGCGCTCGGAGGTGATCAACCCCGTCGCGAGCCCCTTCTCGACCAGTTTCTCCGCGTTCTCCCTGCCGATGGAGAAGCCGCGCCCCGAACCGCTCTCCGCGTAGATGCCCTTGATCAGGCCCTCGGGTGCCATGCGCCCGCCGTACCAGTCGCGGCCCGCGTCGAACTCGGCGCGTCCTTGCTGCCAGCGGTTCGCGTTCTGGGCCAGGCACTGCTCGACGGGCACCTCGACGGACAGCATGGCGCGCTGGGTGTAGCCGTCCTGGCGCAGGTCCTCCAGGAGCTTGCCGCTGCGCTCCACATCACGCAGAGCGGTGTCGTAGAGGAGGTTGTGCCCCTCGGACCTGGCCCACTGTTCGAAGACGCTCAGGAGGTACGCCGACTCCCGGTGGGTGAGCGAGGCCATCTCGGCCGGTGCGACGGCCCGGCCGTCCGACAACTCCTGGACGTGCGGGGGCACCTGAGGAGCACCGCCGTGCTCGAAGATGGCCACCTTGAACTCATCGGGGTCGAGGTGCACGTAGTCGCGTACGTCGACGCCGTGCACCTCGGCCAGCGCGCGCCCCAACTCGTCGTTCTGGCCCTGCCATTCGGCCAGTCCCCGCAGAGCGCCGCCCTTGCCCGCGCCGGGCGCGCCCGCGGTGAACAGGGCCGCGTGGCCGTCGCGGGGCAGCCCCTCGCAGCGGGACTTGAAGTCGTCGAGGATCGCGGCGTGCATGCGCTCGCGCTCGGGGGTCCAGACCACGCCTTCCCGGAACTGCCCGAAGGTGTCCCGGTCGCTGGGGCCAAGGTCGCCGCCGAGGGACATGCGGGTCTGCAACTCTCGGTACTGCGCCCGGTATTCGGGGGAGAGGCCGGTCTCCGGTCCGTCGGTCGTCATGGGCGGAGCCCCTTCCCGGCGATCCGGTCCGCCGCGGCGATGCGCTGCTGGATCTCCTCCACGTCCTGCCGCGTCAGCTGTCCGAGCAGGCGGGCGGCGGACACCACGAGCATCGTGTTGTCCTGGTGGATCGGTTCGGTGTCCCCGTCGTCGATCTTCTCCTCGGGCTCGAACGGCCAGGAGGCCACGGTGGCGATCATCCGCTCGCGCTCGATCATTCCGGCGGCGTAGATCCCGAGGTAGGCGCGGAGGGAGGGGGCGCTCGCGTTGCCGCTGGGCGGGACGCGCGGGGTATCCGTCATAAGAGGTGGTTCCTCGTCGTCAGAGGGAGGGGTGAAGGGGGCGCGGGAAGGGGCGCGGAACGGCCGTCGGTCACCGGAAGGCGGCCTCGTACGCGCCGGACTCGACGGGGGCCTCGACGCCTTGCCCGACGCCGTACGGCTCGACCGTCGGCGCCGCCTTCGTCCGGTGGCTGCCCGCCTTGCACCCCGCGAACGGCCCGCTGGGCGAACGGAGTTCGGAGAGCACGGGTCCGAGATGGTCGCGGTGCCAGACGGCGGGGCCGGCCGCGCCCGCCGCGGGGTCGGTGAGCTCCTGCCAGGCCAGCCACAGGCCGTGCAGCCGGGCGACCGCCTCCAGGTGCTCCCACCAGCGCGGGCACCAGGGCTGCTGGGAGGTGACCTCGCGGCCGTAGACGGGCAGGAGCAGGTCCGACACCCACAGGGCCAGCCGGCCCATCTCCTCGGCGTACTCCTGGCCGTCGAGGTAGAGGATGAAGGGCGGCGCGGCAGCCGCCTCCTGCTGGGGCTCGGTGGTCATCGGATGATCCCTTCGGCGGCGCGAGCGGTGATGGCCTTGACCTCGGCCTGGGCCGCGGTCGCGATGCGGTCGGCGCCCGGATCGGCATACCAGGGGCGGAGTTTGACCAGGGCGGGCTTGATGCCGGTGGCCAGCAGGAGGGCGGTGCCCTTGGGCAGGGCACGGATGCGGTCGGCGGGCAGGATGCGTTCGAGGCGGTACGACGTCGAACGGGAGCGCCCGTCCTTGCTCTTGGAGTAGCTGACCGTCGACACGTCGTGCTCACCGACGAGCCGCGAGACCTTCTCCACGAAGTCGGCGTCGTCCAGGCCGGCGCCGAGCAGCTTGATGGTGGCCGCGCCCCACAGCGCGTCCATGCCCGCCTCGCCCCACACCCGGGTGCCCTGCCGGTAACTCTGCAGCAGAGTCACGATGTTGATGCCGCGTGAGCCGAAGTGCGAGTACAGGTCGGGGAGATCGGAGATCCGGCAGACGTTCGCGGCCTCGTCGAGCACCGCGGTCATCGGCGGGTCGAGCCGTCCGCCCATCCGCTCGGCGGCGACAACTCCCGCCCGCAGTACGGAGTCCGCGGCCGCCGCGATGACGCCCGCCGCGGACCCGCCGCCGTCTTTGGAGAGCAGGTACAGCGTGTCCCGGGACAGCACATGATGGGACGGCAGGAACTGCGGGAGATCGGGGTCGGGGGTGACCCAGGCCGCGATGCCCGGGTCGAGCAGACACGCCACGCACTGACGGGCGGTCTCGTAGATGCCGTCGCGGGTCTCCACGGCGCCCTGCACGGTGCCCTGGAGCTGGTCGGCCAGCGCCGCCATCCCGGCGTCGCGCAGCAGGTCGACCGGCGTACGGTCCGCGGGGTCGGCCAGCCAGGCCAGCACCTCGCCGACCTGCCGCTTGCCGCGGTTCGCGGCGTGGAACAGCGCGGTGAGCGTGTTCTGCGCGGCGGAGATCCAGAAGTCCCGCTTCGACGCGTCGTCGTTGACCGCGCCGACGAAATGCCCGGCCAGACGGCGGGCGCCCTCGATGGTCGACGCGTCCGCGAGCATGTCCCACCACAGGGTGCGCGGCGTGTGCGCGATGCCCTGCGGGTCGAACGTCCAGATCCGGCCCACGCGTTCGCGCTCGGCGCGCGTCACGCTGTACACGTCCGCCTTGTTGGACGTCAGCAGGACGCTGCCGCGGGCGCGCAGCACGCGCGGGACGGCGATGGACGTGGACTTGCCGGCGCGCGGCGCCATCAGGTCCAGCTCCACGTCCTCGTAGCTGGAGCGCAGTTCTGGGCCGTTCGGGTCCAGGTTGCCCAGCAGGTTGCCGGTGTCGTCCGCCTCCAGCTTGCCCAACTTGGCGAGCGACGGACGGAGTTGACGGGAGCGTTCCGCCGCACCCTTGGGGAGCAGGCCGGCCAGCTCCTTCCTGCCCGCCAGACCTGTGGGCCCCGCCACCCGGTGGCGTACCAGCATGATCAGGACGACCACGCCGGCCACCACGCCGCCGAACACGGTGGACATGCCCGCCGCGAGCGCGGTCATGGAAGCCGTGGGCCACACCTCGGCCGGGCCCTCCTTGACGAGGGTGGCGAGGGTGGAGAGGCCGAAGGGCGGCGGGTGCCATCCGGCGCCGCTGACGGCCGCGCCCAGCGTGCCGCCGAGCCAGGCGCCGAAGAAGAGGGTGCCGATGAGGAGGGCCGCGCCCGGCACGATCCAGGGGAGGAGGTCGTCGCCGGAGGTGCGTTGTGGCTTGCGTGTGGTCATCTCGGGTTCCCCGTGTGGTGGTTGCTGTGGTCGGACGGCCGGCTTCTCGCCCCCTCCGCCCCTGCCCGTCCCGTGTTCCGGGGGTCCGCCCCTCGCCCCCGTGTCGCGCTCGTCCTCAAACTCCCCCACTCTCGGCTTCGCTCGAGCGGGGGGACCCCCATGACGGGCTGGATATGCTCAGCCCAGTCCCTTGGCCAGCGACGTCTTGCCCGCCTCCGACCACCGCGTGTTCGTGTTGTGCAGCGCCCGCTCGGTGTCGGTGATGGAGACCTTGATCGGGATACCGGGGCGCCCGCCCACCTTGATCAGGAAGCGGCCGCGCCCGGGCGGCTCCTCGTTGCCGCCGCTGGAGGCCCACCCCGGCGGCGACGACCACGACGAGACGAGGTCCATCTCGCGCTCGGACATACCGACGATCTCGCCGAGGTCCTTCATCTCCGAGCGGGGAAGCCCGGCGCAGACGACCATCCCGGCGCGCTCGACGAAGCCGCGCGCCTTCGCCCGGTCGGCCTCGCTGCCCAGCGCCTCCGCGTCCTTCAGGGTGTGCGTGATCTTCGCGTCGCCGAGGCCGAGCGAACGGTTGAGCCGGGTCAGCGCGTCGATCCGCTCGACGATGCCGGAGGCGGCCCGCAGCGGGCGCCACAGCTCGTCGAGGACGGTGAAGAACCAGCGCTGCGGGGCGAGCCCGGCATCCGCGAGGGCGTGCGCGGCGGCCACCGTGCCGAGCCCGTCGGACCAGGCGGCGAGCATCGCGGCGGCGGTCAGCTGGGTGTCGGCCTCGCCGATGCGGGAGATGTCGACGCACACGGCGGGGGAGGCGGGGTCGATCCGGGTGGACGTCTCGGAGGCGAAGGTGTCGCCGAGCGGCCCGTCGAGGACGCCGAGCAGGGAGCGGTGCAGCGGGTCGACGGCCTCCTGGTAGCGGGCCTGGTTGCCGCGGTCCAGGGTCACCGCACGGACCCGGTCCGGGCCCTCGTCCAGCACCTTCAGCAGGTCAGGCAGCAGCGGGGCGCGCCCCGGCTTCGTACGCTCCGCGAGGTGGTGCAGACAGGCGGAGAGCACCGACTGCTCGTGGTCGTCCATCGGCCGGCCGCGCACGATGGTGATGAGCGCGGCGACCATGTTGAGGACACGGCCGTGGGCCTCGGCGGACAGGATGCGCCCCCGCTCGCCGCCGATCCGGACCGCCGCCTCGCCCATCGCGCCCGGGTCGAGGACGTTGATGCCGCCGACGCCGCGCCCGATGGAGATCACCTGGCCGCCCAACGCCCGTACGGTGTCGGCGTAGTCGGGCTTCAGGTCGCCGAGCACCAGCGGGGTGATGCCCGTTGCGCACATGCCGATCAGCATCCGGTTGACGAGCGTCGACTTGCCGAGGCCCGGCATGCCGAGCATGAACAGGGACGGGTTGGAGATGTAACGGGCCCGCGTGAACCAGGAGATGGGGTCGCCGCACACGGTGGCACCGGTGTGCAGATGCTGCCCGAGCGGAACGCCGGTCATCGGCGCACCCGACCCGGCCGCGAACGGCCACAGTCCGCACGCCTGCACGGTGGTCGCGCGCCACAGCGCGGGCGGGTCGACGTGCCCGACCTGACCGCCACCGGGGCCGAACCAGCCGCGCGGGGGCGCCACTTGCGGACGTACGACGGACGACTGCTTGGTCACAGCGCCTCCCTGATCTGGTACGGAACGAGGGTGTGCTCCCACGGCAGCAGGCCGACGGGCAGCGTGCAGGTGAAGGCCGAGGCCTGCATCCGGTCGGCGGGGCGCATCAGGATGCGGGACGACGCCTGGAGGTTGCGCACGGTGATGCCCGCGTCCGACAACTGAGCCTCGTCATCGACGGTGACCGTCACCATCATCGAGAACTCCACGAGCCCCGCGCCCGCCGCCTCCTCGGCCGCCGTCTGCTCGGCGGCCTGCATCTCCGAACTGGCCCGCGCCTGCACGAGACCGCGCTTGGAGCCCGCCATGAAGTGCGCGGAGCGCCGGTCCGACTCCACGATGCGCGCGGAGGTCGCCGGGTCGATCGGCCGGTAGACGAGCGAGACCCGCTTGCGCCGGGTGCCGGGCGCGGGCTCAAGAAGGCCGCGCAGAACACTCGACCTGACCGTCCCGCGCGGTGCCAGCGTCAGCATCCAGGTGCGCGAGACACCCGAGTCGTGCCGGTACGACGTCACGGTCTCGACCGCGGCCGCGGGGCCGGCGTCGGCCCACTCCAGGCCGGTGGTCGAGTGCTCGGCGCGGGCGCTGAGGACGGCCGGGGCGATCGCCGGGTCGAAGGCGACCCGCACGATCTCGGAGAGCCGGTCCGCCGCGAGCGGGTAGGCGGAGCCGCCGCCCGCCGCGACCAGGCCCGACAGCAGTCCCGGCAGCCGCATCGACAGGTCGGTGATGATGTCGTCGACGCTCCGCTTGGGGCCGCCGGCCGGGCCGTACGTCAGGGCGATGTACGTGTGCATCTCCGAGGACGCCGACGGATAGCGCTCGACGACCTCCTCCATCACGGCGCGGGCCGCGGCCGGAGCGGTGGGCGAGATCCGCGGCAGCACCTCGGAGGCCAGCCGGGTCCCGGTGTCGGGCGCCGTCTCGACGACGACCTGGGCGCCGCGCAGCCCCGGCTCGTGCGAGAGCCGCGCGAGCCAGTCGCCCCAGGACGCCACCCAGATGTCGACCTGCTGCGGGTCGACCAGCGAACCGCCGTCCGGCTCGCAGGCGAGCACCACGGTGTAGAGGCCGCGGCCCGGGTGGTGCAGCACGCCGAAGGAGCGGTTGTAGGCGTCCCGGCCCTCGTACATCTTCGTGCGCGCGAGCAGCCCGGGCGGCTGGTAGCGGCCGCCGGGGCGCTTGGACAGCGGCCCGGAGACGTAGGTGTGCGAGCCGTTCGCCTTGCGCCGCATCCAGCCGATGCGGACCGCGAGGACCTGGTAGACGTTGCGCCCGTCGACGGTGCGCAGCGCCAGCGGGGCGAGGAAGAGGCCGGTCGGAACCAGGACGATGATCGCCGCCGCCAGTGAGACCAGCGAGGCGAGCAGCGCCACCAGGAGTCCGCCGAAGGCGACGACGGTGCCGAGCAGACCCAGGGGGCCGAGGCCGGGACGGCGGGGCCTGCGCCAGTTCCCGTACGTGGGACGCGTCATGGCGTCGGTGGACATGGGTTTCCTTCTTCCGGCTTCGGGCTTCAGGCGTGCGGGGCTGGTGGGGCCCGGGGTGGTGACCCCGGGCCCCGGGGGGCCTGTTGGGGCAGGCCTACTGGTTGTGGCCCTTCATCCCGTCGTTGTCGTCGAGGGAGTTGGTGACTTCGGAGGCGGCCGCGACCGTGGTCTGTACGGCGACCGCGGCGGCCTGCACGGCGAGCGCCGCGCCACCCGTGGCCGCGCCCGCTGCGGCGGTACCTCCTGCGGAGGCCGCGCCACC
>NZ_JBEXDZ010000084.1:0-39111 GCF_040606085.1 Streptomyces sp. NPDC005485
CGACCCCCCGCGCCAGCCATACGTCGAGCTCAAAGGGTGTGCCGCACCCACACATTGGGCTCGACGTAGACGGCGTATCCGCGGCCCGGCTCGCATCCGGGGGTCACATCGGCGGAGCTTGGCTGGGGGCCTGCTACGCGACGGGCAGAGACGTACCGGCACGGACCCTTCCGTGCGTGCGCGACTGCGGCGGCTTGGGGGCCGGGGAGTGGGGCGTGCGGATGTCGCTTCACTGCGGGTGCGTGTGGCGCCGGGTGGCCGGCGAAGCATCGTTTCTGCGGGCAATCGTGTGGCTAGGGGCGGCACGGGTGGGCGCAGCGGCGCCCCGTAAGCGCCGGGGTGCGTGACCCACCCCCGGCCAGCACCCACACCGGGGTGCGAAGGAAGCAAGGGGTGCCCGGGGTTTGCCCACCCACCCCCGGTGACCGGGGGCTGTGCGTGTGCCCCTGGTCCCGTGGGGGCGAGGGGCGAGGCTCGGTTGCCGTTGCCGTTACGCTGGAGGCGTGGCAGTCGTCGATGTATCCGAAGAGCTCAAGTCCCTCTCCTCGACCATGGAGTCGATCGAGGCCGTCCTGGACCTCGACAAGCTGAGGGCAGACATCGCCGTGCTCGAGGAGCAGGCGGCCGCGCCGTCCCTGTGGGACGACCCGGACGAGGCGCAGAAGATCACCAGCAAGCTCAGCCACCTCCAGGCGGAGGTCAGGAAGGCCGAGGCGCTGCGTGGTCGTATCGACGATCTCGGGGTGCTCTTCGAGATGGCCGAGGAGGAGGACGACCCGGACACCCGCGCCGAGGCCGAGTCCGAACTCACGTCCGTCAAGAAGGCGCTGGACGAGATGGAGGTCCGGACGCTGCTGAGCGGTGAGTACGACTCCCGTGAGGCCGTCGTCACCATCCGCGCCGAGGCCGGCGGCGTCGACGCCTCCGACTTCGCCGAGAAGCTCCAGCGCATGTACCTGCGCTGGGCGGAGCGGCACGGCTACAAGACGGAGCTGTACGAGACGTCGTACGCGGAAGAGGCCGGCATCAAGTCGACCACCTTCGCCGTCCACGTGCCGTACGCGTACGGCACGCTGTCCGTGGAGCAGGGCACGCACCGGCTGGTGCGCATCTCGCCCTTCGACAACCAGGGGCGTCGGCAGACCTCGTTCGCCGGTGTCGAGATCCTGCCCGTCGTCGAGCAGACCGATCACATCGAGATCGACGAGTCCGAGCTGCGGGTGGATGTGTACCGGTCGTCCGGGCCCGGCGGCCAGGGCGTCAACACGACCGACTCCGCGGTCCGGCTCACGCACCTTCCCACCGGCATCGTGGTCTCCTGCCAGAACGAGCGCTCGCAGATCCAGAACAAGGCCAGCGCCATGAACGTTCTGCAGGCGAAGCTGCTCGAGCGGCAGCGTCAGGAGGAGCGGGCCAAGATGGACGCCCTCAAGGACGGCGGCAGCTCCTGGGGCAACCAGATGCGTTCGTACGTCCTGCACCCGTACCAGATGGTCAAGGATCTGCGCACCGAGTTCGAAGTCGGCAACCCCGAAGCCGTGTTCAGCGGTGAGATCGACGGATTCCTCGAGGCCGGAATTCGCTGGCGCAAGCAGCAGGAGAAGTAAGGCCGGGCGTAAACGCCTCTTTGTCGACAAGGCAACTGCCGTCCATCGGGCGGCAGTTGCCTTTTGTGTGCGGGGATGTCTGGGTTTTACGTCACAGTCACATGTCTTGATGGCGGTCAAATGATGTTGATCTGGACATCGCGTACGCAACGACCTTGACGTTGCTGTGAAAACTGGGAAGGGTGACGGTTGGCATGCGTATCTCCGGGGCGCATGTGAACCGGGAGGCTTGAGTGAAGCCGCCTGTGACGCCGTGGCCCCGAGCGCTGCTCCATTGACGATTAGCTACTGGGGGTAGCAGCCAGATGACCAAGAAGACGCGGATCCGTGTGGCGCGGATAGCTGCCGGTGCGGTGATCGCCGCCGGTGCTTCGCTGACCGCTGCCGGTGCCGCTTCGGCCCTCGACCTCGATGTGCAGGTCGGCGGCGTGAGCGTCGGCGCGAACGCCGACGAGACCGGTGTCGGCGTGGACGTCGACGTCGACGACCCGACGACCCCGGCGCCGTCCGACACGGGCCTCCCGACCGACCCCGCCCCCTCCGACCCGGCCCCGTCGGACCCCGCTCCGTCCGACCCGGCCCCGAGCGACCCGGCGCCCTCCGACCCCGCCCCGTCGGACCCGGCTCCGAGTGACCCGGCGCCTTCCGACCCGGCTCCGAGCGACCCGGCCCCCTCCGACCCCGCGCCCTCGTCGGATCCCTCCGACCCGGGCACCGGCAACGGTGGCGGCGGGAACAGCAACACCGACCCCGACGGCGGCTCCGACACCTCCGCCCAGGAGGAGGGCAGCTCGGCCCTGACCGACACCGGTTCGGACAGCTCCGACACCTCCGCCCAGGGCAAGAGCGACGGCGAGCTCGCCGAGACGGGTGCCGGCCAGACCGCGTTCCTGCTGATCGGTGCGGCCACGATGATCGCCGGCGGTATCGGCTTCCGTCTGCTGCCCCGCCTCGCGGGCGGCCGCGGCGGCGCTGCCGCCTGAGGCAGCAGCAGACAGTGACGAGCGGTAACGGCCCGTAGGTCGTGGCCGTAGAAGCACGTGAGAAGGGCCCGGAGCGGTTGCTCCGGGCCCTTGCTCGTGGGTTCTGATGTGCCTGAGAGCTGCGTCCGCTCCCGCGTCCTGCGCCTCTTCGGGCCCGTCCTACGCCGTCTGGTGCGCCAGCAGCGCCACCGCTGCGATCAGTACGGCGAGCAGCGCGATCAGCGCCATCGGGTTCAGCCCCGCGAAGGGGCTCTCCTGCTGCAGCCGCTCCCGGTTCGCGCGGCACACGGGGCAGCGGCCCTCACTGACGGGCGCTGCGCAGTTCGCGCACACCAATCGGTCGTACGTCATGCGCTTGCCCTCCTTGCGCCGTCTCCGCCCTCTTAACGCTGCGGGGAACGCAACCGTTCCCCCTCCACTGTGCCAGGTTCCGCGGAATTCGGCGCGGCTCGCCTTATCCTGCCCCGTCCGGGTGCTGTCAAGGCCGAAAACGGCACTCCGAAGTGCCCTGGAGTCTCCCGGCGGGCCTTCAGATCCGTGACAAAACGCGCAAGCCTCGCGCAACCCCGTACGCCGACTGCGGCCGTGCACCCGGTTCGCGTATGGTCACGCTCATCTACCCCCGGCGACCCGTGGTGCATCCGTGATCCGATTCGACAACGTCTCCAAGGTCTACCCCAAGCAGACCCGCCCCGCCCTCAGGGATGTCTCCCTGGAGGTCGAGAAGGGCGAGTTCGTGTTCCTCGTGGGGTCCTCGGGCTCCGGAAAGTCCACCTTCCTGCGGCTGGTCCTCCGCGAGGAGCGGGCCAGCCACGGTCAGGTGCACATCCTGGGCAAGGACCTCGCACGCCTCTCCAACTGGAAGGTGCCGCAGATGCGCCGCCAGCTGGGGACCGTCTTCCAGGACTTCCGCCTGCTGCCCAACAAGACGGTCGCCGAGAACGTGGCCTTCGCGCAGGAGGTCATCGGCAAGTCGAAGGGCGAGATCCGCAAGTCCGTGCCGCAGGTGCTCGACCTCGTCGGGCTCGGCGGCAAGGAGGACCGGATGCCCGGCGAGCTGTCCGGCGGTGAGCAGCAGCGCGTCGCCATCGCGCGGGCCTTCGTCAACCGGCCCAAGCTGCTGATCGCGGACGAGCCCACCGGCAACCTCGACCCGCAGACCTCCGTCGGCATCATGAAGCTGCTCGACCGGATCAACCGGACGGGCACGACCGTGGTGATGGCGACCCACGACCAGAACATCGTGGACCAGATGCGCAAGCGCGTCATCGAGCTGGAGAAGGGCCGTCTCGTCCGCGACCAGGCACGCGGCGTCTACGGCTACCAGCACTGACGACGGTCCACGGAAAGGCTTAGCAGACGCCATGCGCGCCCAGTTCGTTCTGTCGGAGATCGGTGTCGGTCTCCGCCGCAATCTCACGATGACCTTCGCGGTCATCGTCTCGGTCGCCCTCTCCCTCGCCCTGTTCGGCGGGTCGCTCCTGATGAGCGACCAGGTGAACACGATGAAGGGCTACTGGTACGACAAGGTCAACGTCTCGATCTTCCTCTGCAACAAGAGCGACGCGGAGTCCGACCCCAACTGTGCCAAGGGGGCGGTCACCACCCAGCAGAAGGAGCAGATCAAGTCCGAGCTCGGCAAGCTGTCCGTGGTCGAGAGGGTCTCCTACGAGTCGGCCGACCAGGCGTACAAGCACTACAAGGAGCAGTTCGGCGACTCCCCGCTGGCCAGCTCCCTCACGCCGGACCAGATGCAGGAGTCGTACCGCATCAAGCTGAAGGACCCGGAGAAGTACCAGGTCATCGCGACCGCCTTCGACGGGCGTGACGGCGTGCAGTCCGTGCAGGACCAGAAGGGCATCCTGGACAACCTCTTCGGGCTGCTCAACGGCATGAACTGGGCGGCGCGGGCGGTGATGGCGCTGATGCTCGTCGTGGCGCTGATGCTGATCGTCAACACCGTGCGCGTCTCGGCGTTCAGCCGTCGGCGGGAAACCGGGATCATGCGGCTCGTCGGCGCCTCCGGCTTCTACATCCAGGCGCCGTTCATCATGGAGGCCGCGGTCGCGGGGCTCATCGGCGGTGGTGTCGCCTGCGGTTTCCTGCTGATCGCGCGCTACTTCATCATCGACCACGGGCTGGCCCTGTCCGAGAAGCTGAATCTGATCAACTTCATCGGCTGGGACGCCGTCCTCACGAAGCTCCCGCTCATCCTCGCCACGAGTCTGCTGATGCCCGCGCTCGCCGCGTTCTTCGCGTTGCGCAAGTACCTGAAGGTGTGACGAGGCTCCCGTGCGCCGAGGGGCGCCGTACGGTCCAACCGACCGTGCGGCGCCCTTCGTTGTCCTAGACTCACCGGCATGTCAGGTCGCGACCTGTTCTGTCAGCCCCGCCGCATCGGCCGCGGGGCCACCCTGACATTGGTCTTCGCGAGCGTGCTCGTGGCCGGTGCCGCGACCGGCTCGTTCCCCGACCCCGGCCGGAAATCCACGCCCGCCGCGGCCCGTTCGGCCGCCCCCGCCACCCCGCACGAGAGCGTCACCGAGGCCGCGGAGCGGGCCATGGCCGACGGCAAGTCGCCCATGGAAGCCGCCGAGCGCGCCGTCAGCCGCAGCGGCGACCGCTGGGGCGCCGTCTACTCCCAGGGGGAGTACGAGGAGTTCGAGGAAGCCCTCGACGGCCAGTACACGGGCGTCGGACTGTGGGCCCGGCGCGAGCGCGACGGACGGATCGAGGTGACCCGCGTGCAGACCGGGTCCCCCGCGGCCTCTGCCGGAATCCGCAAGGGCGACCGGCTGCACAGCGTCGACGGCGCCGACGTCGACGGCCGGCCCGTCACGGACGTCGTCTCCTTACTGCGCGGTGACGCCGACGACGCGGCCGCAGGCACCGCCGTCCGACTCGGACTGGAGCGCGGCACGCGCGCGTGGAACCTGACACTGCACCGGGCCCTCCTGTCCACGGACTCGGTGACCGTGCAGAAGGCCGCCGACGGTGTCACCGTGATCAAGATCGCCGCCTTCACCAAGGGCTCCGGCGACGTCGTGCGCGCCGTCGTACGGCACGCACCGTCCGACGCGGGCATCGTCCTGGACCTGCGCGGCAACTCCGGCGGCCTGGTCACCGAGGCCGTCACCGCCGCCTCCGCCTTCCTCGACGGCGGCCTCGTCGCCACGTACGACGTCAACGGCAGGCAGCGCGCCCTGCACGCCGATGCCGGCGGTGACACCACCAGACCCCTGGTCGCGCTGGTCGACGGCGGCACGATGAGCGCGGCCGAGCTCCTCACGGGCGCCCTCCAGGACCGCGGCCGCGCCGTCGTCGTGGGATCCAGGACCTTCGGCAAGGGCTCGGTCCAGATGCCGAGCCGGCTGCCCGACGGCTCCGTCGCCGAGCTGACCGTCGGCCACTACCGCACCCCCTCGGGCCGCGGCGTCGACGGCCGCGGCATCACCCCCGACCTGGACGCCGACGAAGGCGCGCTGCAGCGGGCCGAGACAGTATTGGGTGGCCTCGGGGACCCCTCGTAGTGCGAAAATGGCCGCACTATGAACAAGGGCATGTACGTACCGAAAGAGTCCCAGCAGAAGCAGCAGGGTAAGCAGGGCGCGGCCGCCAAGGGCAAGGACGGCGAGCGGGGCGGCAAGAAGAAGATCGTCGCGCAGAACAAGAAGGCGCGCCACGACTACGCGATCATCGACACCTTCGAGGCGGGCATCGTCCTGACCGGCACCGAGGTGAAGTCGCTGCGCCAGGGCCGCGCCTCGCTGGTCGACGGCTTCGTCCAGATCGACGGGAACGAGGCGTGGCTGCACAACGCCCACATCCCCGAGTACAGCCAGGGCACCTGGACCAACCACTCCGTGCGCCGCAAGCGCAAGCTGCTGCTGCACCGCGAGGAGATCGACAAGCTGGAGTCCAAGGCCCAGGAGACGGGGCACACGATCATCCCGCTCGCCGTGTACTTCAGGGACGGCCGTGCCAAGGCCGAGATCGCCCTGGCACGAGGCAAGAAGGAGTACGACAAGCGGCAGACGCTGCGTGAGCACCAGGACCGCCGGGAGTCCGACCGCGCCATCGCGGCGGCGAAGCGCCGGCAGCGGGCGCAGGAGCACTAGCCTCTGTCCGAGCTCATGGGAATGCGCTGGCATCGGCCCGCGTTGTTCCCGTACGATGGAACAGTCCCGCAGGTGACGGGGCACGGGCCGGGGATATCGGCCACTGAGGGCTTCGACCCACGGTGGATCCTGGCCCACTTTGAAAAATCAACATGGGGATGATCGGTTTCGACAGCGGATGTCGAAGCAGGGGAAGCGTGTCGAGGAAGCGGCAATGATCTCGTTAACCATATGTCGCAACCAATAATCGCCAACACCAAGCGCGATTCCTTCGCCCTCGCTGCCTAAGTAGCGACTTGCGAAGTGTCAGCCCGGGGGTGATCCCGACCCGGATCCTGGCATCATCAAGGGATCTAAACTTCTAAGCCCGGTCACGGGACCTAGAAGGAAATCAAACAGTGACTGAGCCCGTCGGCGACTTGTTCGCGTGATCGCCGGGGCTGAGAAAATCGCAGCGAACTGCACACGGAGAAGCCCTGTTTTTGCACCGTTGGACGCGGGTTCGATTCCCGCCATCTCCACTCATCCCATGTGAGGCGAAGGCCCCGCTGCCCAGGCAGCGGGGCCTTTGTCGTGGGCTGAGCTGGTGGGTTCGACCACCAGCCCGGGGCGCCCTGTTGTGGTGTCCTGACCCATATCGAGGGGGTCGTTCACGGTTCTACGGTCCCTCACCATGACCCAGACCAGAGCCGCAACACCCCGTCTTGTGCTGGTGGCCGTCCTGGCCGCCCTGCTGTCCCTCGTCCTCCCACCGGGGCGGGCGTCCGCCGCCTCCGTCCAGGAAGTCACCGGCTTCGGGTCGAATCCCGGAGCGCTGAAGATGTACCGGTACGTGCCCGACGGACTGCCCGCCGGGCGGCCCGTCGTCGTCGCGCTGCACGGGTGCACGCAGAACGCCGCCGGGTACGGGACCGGCAGCGGATGGACCCAGCTCGCCGACCGGTGGGGCTTCTCCGTGGTGCTGCCGCAGCAGACGACCTCCAACAACGCCTCGTCCTGCTTCGACTGGTTCCAGAGCGGTGACATCGAGCGCGGTCAGGGCGAGGCCGCCAGTACCGCACAGATGGTGGACCGGCAGCTCGCCGACGTCTCCGGCGACGCCTCGCGCGTGTACGTCACCGGACTGTCCGCCGGGGGCGGGATGGCCGCCGTGATGATGGCGGCGTACCCGGAGAAGTTCGCCGCGGGCGGTGTCGTCGCCGGGCTCCCGTACGGCTGTGCGCAGGCCGCGGGATCGCCGTACGTCTGCATGTACGTCGGCGCCACGCAGACCGCGAAGCAGTGGGGCGACCGGGTGCGGGCCGCGCGACCCGGATACACGGGGCCCTGGCCGACCCTGACCGTCTTCCAGGGCACCGCCGACTACACCGTGAAGCCCGTCAACATGACCGACCTGATGAAGCAGTGGACCGATGTCCACGGCACCGACCGGACGGCGGACGTCAGCGACACCGTGGGCGGATACCCGCACCAGGTCTTCCGGGACGGTGGCGGCAACGCGGTCGTGGAGACGTACAGCATCACCGGGATGGGCCACGGCCAGCCCGTCGACCCGGGGAACGGCAGCGAGCAGTGCGGGAGCGCCGGTGCCTACATCCTGGACGTGAACCTGTGCGCGGCCTACCGGATGGGCCATTCGTGGGGGCTCGGCTGACGGCACCCCCTAGGCGTACTGTCCGCGAGCCGCGTCTTCGGGGATGCTCGTGAGGCATGAAGAGACCCGTGAGCACATCCGCGAAACGTGTCAATTCCCGTATGCGTCACTGGAGTTGGGCCGCCACCCTGGCGTTGGTGGCGGCCACGCTCAGCTGGAGCGGACCGGCCGGCGCGGACTCCGACCGCAGCGGACTGCCGGAGGCCATCGACACCATCCTCGGGGACGCCCGCATGGAGGGCGGCGCCGCGAGCGTGGTCGTCGCCGACGCCGCCGGCGGCGAGGTGCTGTACGCGCACCAGCCGACCTCCCGGCTCATGCCCGCCTCCAACACCAAGCTGGCCACCTCCACCGCGGCGATGCAACTCCTCGGCCCCGACTACCGGTTCACGACCGACGTCCTGACGAACGGGACCCGGCACGGCTCCGTCCTGCACGGCGATCTGTACCTACGGGGGACCGGCGACCCCACCCTCCTTGCGAGCGACTACGACCAACTCGCCGCGAAAATCGCCGAGTCCGGGGTCACCCGGGTGAGCGGGCGGCTTCTCGCCGACGACACCCGGTTCGACCGGCAGCGGCTCGGGCGGTCGTGGGCCGCCGACGACGAGTCCTCGTACTACTCGGCGCAGATCAGTGCGCTGAGCGTGGCGCCCGACACGGACTACGACACCGGAACCGTGATCGTGCAGGTCACGCCCGGTGCCGAGGCCGGGGACGCACCGGCCGTCACCGTCACCCCGAGAACCGGCTACGTCCACATCGACATGCGGGCCACCACCGTCGCCGCGGGCGGCGCGAACGACCTCACCGTCGAGCGGGAGCACGGCACCAACACCGTCGTCGTGAGCGGGACGACACCCGTCGGCGGCTCGGGCGCCAAGGAGTGGGTGACCGTGTGGGAGCCCACCGGGTACGCCGCCGCAGTCTTCCGGGACGCGCTCGCCGCCCACGGGGTGAAGGTCACCGGGCCCACCCGGCTCGGCCGGGCCACCCCGAAGGACGCGACGACACTCGCCACCCACGACTCCATGCAACTGCGCGACCTGCTCATCCCGTTCATGAAGCTGTCGAACAACATGCACGCCGAGATCCTCACCAAGGCCATGGGCTACAAGACCGCCGGAGAGGGCAGTTGGAGTGCCGGGCTCGCCGCCGTCAGCGGCTATCTCAAGGGCGTCGGCGCCGATCCGGGCAAGGTGCGCCAGGTCGACGGGTCCGGGCTGTCGCGGATGGACAACTTCCCCGCCGGGCAACTCGCCAAGCTGCTGCTCGCGGTGCGCTCCGAGCCCTGGTACGCGGACTGGTACCGGTCGCTGCCGGTGGCCTGCGATCCGCAGCGGTTCGTGGGCGGCACGCTGCGAAGCCGGATGTGCGGCACGCCCGCCGCGCTCAACGCCCGTGGAAAAACGGGATCGTTGACGGGGGCCTCGGCGCTCTCCGGATACGTGACGGACGCGCGCGGGCGCGAGCTCGTCTACAGCATTGTCCTCAACAACTTCCTCGTCTCCTCCGTGAAACCGCTGGAGGACGCCATCGTCGTCACGCTCGCCAAGTCCACCGAGGACGCGGCGGTGGCGACGCTGCCGAGGACGGCGAGGGGCGCCGAGGCGCGCGGCGATGTCGAGTGCTCGTGGCGCAAGCCCGCCCAGTGCTGAGCTGAGCCGGGCAGGCCTGCGCCACAGGACCGCTCAGCGCAACGCGAAGGTCGCCAGGCGCAGGCCTCCACTCAGCACCAGATACACGTCCTGGCGGCCCTTCGCCGCACCCGGCGACAGGCCCGCCGTCACCGTGTCGTACGTGTACGGCGACGCCGTTCCGTCGAAGCGCGCCGTGGCGACGAGGGTGCCGGTGGGCGACCCGAGCCGCACCTCGACCGTGCCGGCCGCACCCGCCAGCCGCGCGGTCAACTTCGCGGCTCCCGAGCCGAGTTGCGCGCCGGAGAACTTGAGCCAGGCCCCGTCGGAGGCGGAACCCACCGCAGTCCCGCGCACCTTCGACTCGTCGACCAGCCGTACGCCGCTGTAGTCGTCGAAGTTCTCGGCGCGCGTCACCTTCGCGAGGTCCCGCGCCGGGATCCTCTCGCCGTCCACCTTCAGGGACGTACGGGAGCGGACATCGGTAGAGGAGGCGCCGACGGCGATGTCGTAGGTGCCGCTCTCCACCACCCACTTGGAGCGGGTGACGTCCCAGTGCGCCAGGTCCTTCGTGCCCAGCTTCAGCTTGACCGTCCGCGTCTCGCCCGGCTTGAGCGAGACCCGCTGGAACGCCTTCAGCTGCTTCAGGGGCTGCTTGTCCCGGGAGACCCGCTGATGGGTGTAGAGCTGCACGATCTCGTCGCCGGAGCGCTTGCCGGTGTTGGTGACGGCGACCTCGTAGCCGCCGGTGACGCGCTTCAACGAGCCGTACCGGAAGGAGGTGTACGACAGGCCGTAGCCGAACGGGTAGAGCGCCCGGCCCTTGAAGTACTGGTACGTGCGGTCGGACTTGATGATGTCGTAGTCGAGGATCGACGGAAGGTCGTCCTGCGACTCGTACCAGGTCTGGGTGAGATGGCCGGACGGGTTCGCGTCGCCGTAGAGGAGGTCGGCGAGGGCGTTGCCGGTCTCCTGGCCCGCGTGGGTCGTCCACAGGAGGGCGGGGACTTCCTTCTGCAAGGCCCCCAACGTGGTCGGGTAGCTGTTCTCGACGACCACGACGGTGTGCGGGTTGGCCGCCTTCACCGCCTTGACCAGCGCTTCCTGGCTTCCGGCCAGGCCCATGTCCGTGCGGTCGTGGTCCTCGCGCCCGTTGATCGACGGCATCGAGCCGACCACCACCACGGCGGTGTCCTTGCCCTTGACGGCGGCCACGGCGTCGTCGAGTCCGCTGCGGACGACGTCCTTCGTGTAGTGCGCGGCCTGCTCCTTGGCGACCAGGCCGAGGGTGCCGTCGGCGCCGGTCGGGCCGAGGTAGACCGGGTTCGACCACCAGGACTCGCCGGTCTCGTATCCGGCGTACCGCAGCAGGTACGTGCCGTCGTCCTGGCGCTCCAGCTTGAACTGCTGCTGCACGAACCAACCGTTCGGCTGCGCCTGGTCGTTGACGAAGTTCGACCAGTTGTAGCCGACGTACTTGCCGTTGGCGGCCGAGCGCAGGGTGACGATGCCCGCGCCCCAGTCGAACGTGTCGAACTGGGCGGTCGTGTCGGTGGCCGCGGTCTCCTTCAGCGTGGCCCCGGAGTCCCCGGTGCCCGCGGTGACGTACTTGCCGGTCGCGGTGTTCTTCAGCGCGATGCGGTCGACGGCCTCGCTGCTCGCGACGGACGTGCCGAGCTTGGCGGCGATGCCGGCCTTGGGGGTGACGGCGTAGGGCAGCGTGCCCGAGTACCAGTCGGTGTAGAGGGTGTCGGCGAGCGGGCCGACGACGGCGACGTTCTTCGCGGACGTCTTCAGCGGGAGCGCCTTGTCGTTCTTCAGCAGGACCGCCGCCTCCGTCGCGGCCTTGCGCGCCAGCTTCTGGTGGGCCGGACTGTTGATGACGGACGCGTCGATGGACCCGTACTTGCCGCCGCCCGGGTCGAATTCGCCGAGCCGGACGCGGACGGCGAGGATGTGGGAGACCGCCGTGTCGACGTCCGACTCCTTCAACAGCCCCTTGTCCAAGGCGGACTTGATGGCCGCTGTGGTTGGCGCCGGGTTGGCGTCGTCCGTGGTGTAGCTGTCGATGCCCGCCTTCAGCGCGGCCGCGTCGGCCTCGGGGAGCGTGTCGTAGTAGTTCTGCGTGCCGGGCAGCAGGTTGTTGGGCGCGAAGGCGTCGGTGACGTTCAGCAGGTCCTTGTCGGTCCAGCCGCGCACCACGTCGTTCAGATCCGAATTCACCGTGTTGGGGCGGCCGTTGACCAGATTGTAGGAGGCCATGACGCCCGTGACGGCGTCCGCCTCGATCGCCGGTTTGAACGCCGCCTCGTCGTACTCGTGCTGCACCCGCGGGCGCAGGTCCGAGGACGTGGTCGCGCGGTGCACCTCGTTGTTGTTGGCGAGGTAGTGCTTGATGGTCGGCGCCGTCTTCAGATGGTTCGGGTCGCCGCCGGTCAGGCCCGCGCCGTACGCCGTCGAGATCGAGCCCGTCAGGTACGGGTCCTCGGAGTAGCCCTCCTCGTTGCGTCCCCAGCGCGGGTCGCGCAGCAGGTTCGCCACGGGCGCCCACAGGTTGAGGCCCCAGCCTGCGGGGCGCTCCTGCTGGAAGCCGCGCGCCTCGTCGCCGACCGCCGAGCCGACCTGCTCCATCAGCTTCGGGTCCCAGGTCGAGGCCAGCCCGACGGCCTGCGGGAACACCGTGGTCTTACCGAGCCAGGCGACGCCGTGCAGGGCCTCGGTGCCGGTGCGGAACGCCTGGATGCCGAGGCGCGGGATCGCGGGCTCCATCTGGTGGAGCAGGGAGATCTTCTCGTCGAGGGTGAGGCGGCCGAGGAGGTCGTCGACGCGCTGGTCGACGGTGAGGTGCGGGTCGCGGAAGGGGTATGCGGGGTCGTCGGCCGAGGCGGGCACGGCCGCGGCGAGACTCGCGATCAGGGACAGGGCCAGGAGAAGAGTGGTTCTGCGTCTTCTTCTCGTGCCGCGTCCGCTTCTGGTGCCTTTCATGTCACGGCTCCTTCAAGTAGGGCCTTGCACAAGGGCGTCGAACATCGACAACATCGACAACAGGGACTCAGGGCGCGTTGCGTGGCGCCGTGCTCGCGCGCTCCGTCAGCCGGGGCGGCAGCAGCGTGGCCTCGGGTACGGTCGCGCCGCCCAGCTTCTTCATCAGCAGCTCCACCGCCCGCGTGCCGATCTCGGCGGACGGTATGGCGACCGAGGTGACGGGCACGCGGATGGCCTCGGCGGTCTCGTCCGGGCAGATGGCGGTGACGGACAGATCGCCGGGGACGCGCAGCCCGAGCTGCTCGAAGGCGTCGATCAGCGGCTCCAGGAGCGGCTCGTTGTGCACCACCACACCGGTCAACGCGGGCTGCTCGCGCAGCAGTTGCTCGGCGACCAGCCGGGCGGCGGCCGGCCCCGCCTCGCACGGGTGGACGGAGGAGGCGAGGCCGCTGCGGTCGGCGGCGGCGGTGAACCCCTGGACCACCCGCTGAGCGAACGCGGTCTCCCGCACATACACCTCCGGCGGCGACCCGACCAGCGCGACCACCCGGTGGCCGAGCCGCGCCAGATGTTCGACGCACGCCTCGCCCGCTGCCTTGAAGTCGAGGTCGATGCAGGTCAGCCCCTCGGGCCCGGCGGGAAAGCCGATCATCACGGACGGCAGGTCGAGGGTGCGCAGCAACGGGATGCGTGGATCGTGGAGTTGGACGTCCATCACGATCAGCGCGTCCACGAGCGCCGTGTCGGCGACCCGCCGCAGCCCCTCGTCGCCCTCCTCCTGCGTGAGCAGCAGCACGTCGTGGTCGTGGCCGCGTGCGGCGGTCACCACCGACACGGCGAACTGCATCACCACCGGCACATGGATGCCCGTCCGTAAGGGGATCACCAGCGCCAGCACGTTGGAGCGGCTGCTGGCGAGGGCGCGCGCACCGGCGTGCGGCCGGTAGCCCAGCTCCCGGATGGACGCCTCGATGCGCTGCCGGGTCTCCTCGGAGATCGGGCGTTTGCCGCTGAGCGCGTACGACACGGTGCTGGGGGACACCCCGGCGTGCCGTGCCACATCAGTGATCTTCACCATCAGCCCAGCCCCACTTCCGCCGTCAGCCCAGTTCCAGGGAGAGGAAGCCCGTCCCCGCCTTCGCGTGCGCGACCCGTTCCCCGGCCGCCAGTGCCCACGGCGCCGAGGGGTCGGAGGAGGACGCCCGCAGCGTGTCGCCCTCGCGGACCACGGTGAAGGTGACCTCGCCCACGGGCACCGTGACCTGCGCGCCGCGCTCCAGGCCGTATGCGCGCAGGGTGACCCCGTCGGCGTACGGGTAGTCGGGCCGGTCGTCGACGGCGCCCACCGGGAGCACCGTGCCCGGCCGGACCAGGAGCGGCACGCTCGAGAAGCCGTGCCGCTCGCGCACCCAGCGCGGCCCGGTGACCGGCTGCCCGCTGAGGAAGTGGGTCCAGGTGCCCTCGGGCACGTAGTACGAGACGTCGCCCTCGTCGCTGAAGACGGGCGCGACGAGGAGGTCGGGGCCGAGCATGTACTGCCGCTCCAGGTGCGCGCACCCGGGGTCGTCAGGGAACTCCAGCGGCATCGCCCGCATCACCGGCACGCCGTCCGTGTGGGCGGTGCGCGCGGCTTCGTACAGATAGGGCATGAGCCGCAGCTTCAGCCGGGTGAACAGGCGCAGTACGTCGACGGCCTCCTCGTCGAACTGCCACGGCACGCGGTACGACGACGATCCGTGCAGCCGGCTGTGCGAGGACAGCAGCCCGAACGCGATCCACCGCTTGAACAGCGCGGGCGTCGGTGTCCCCTCGAAGCCGCCGATGTCATGGCTCCAGAACCCGAACCCCGACATCCCGAGGCTCAGTCCGCCGCGCAGCGACTCCGCCATCGACTCGTACGTGGCCTCGCAGTCGCCGCCCCAGTGCACCGGGAACTTCTGGCTCCCCGCGGTCGCGGAGCGTGCGAAGACGACGGCCTCCTGCTCGCCGCGGTGCTTGCGCAGCACGTCGAAGACGGTGCGGTTGTAGAGGTACGAGTAGTAGTTGTGCATCCGCTCGGGGTCGGCGCCGTCGGCGTACGCCACGTCCACCGGCACCCGCTCGCCGAAGTCGGTCTTGAAGCAGTTGACGCCCTGCGCGAGCAGCGCCTCCAGCTTCGAGGCGTACCAGTCGCGGGCGGCCGGGCTGGTGAAGTCGACCAGCGCCATGCCCGGTTGCCACAGGTCCCACTGCCAGACACCGCCGTCGGGCTTCTTGAGGAGGTGCCCGAGCGCCTTGCCCTCCGCGAAGAGCGGCGAGCGCTGCGCGATGTAGGGGTTGATCCAGACGGAGATCCGCAGCCCCTTGTCCTTCAGCCGGGCGAGCATCCCCTCCGGGTCGGGGAAGACCCTCGGATCCCACTGGAAGTCGCACCAGTTGAACTCGCGCATCCAGAAGCAGTCGAAGTGGAAGACGGAGAGCGGCAGTTCGCGCTCCTTCATGCCGTCGATGAAGGAGGTGACGGTGGTCTCGTCGTAGGAGGTGGTGAAGGAGGTGGACAGCCACAGCCCGAACGACCAGGCGGGCGGGAGCGCCGGGCGGCCGGTGAGGGCCGTGTACTTGCGCAGGATGTCCTTCGGTGTCGGCCCGTAGATGACGTAGTACGTCAACTGCTGCGTCTCGGCGCTGAACTGGACCCGGGACACCGCCTCCGAGCCCACCTCGAAGGAGACCCGCCCGGGGTGGTCGACGAAGACGCCGTAGCCCGCGTCCGTCAGGTAGAACGGCACGTTCTTGTACGCCTGCTCGGTGGCCGTGCCGCCGTCGGCGTTCCACATGTCCACCACCTGGCCGTTCTTGACCAGGGGGCCGAAGCGTTCGCCGAGTCCGTAGACGGAGGTGCCGACGGTGAGGTCGAGCTGCTCGCGCAGGTAGTGGGCGCCGGTGGCCTCCCGCATGATGCCCATGCCCTTGGGGCCGCTGCTGGTGAGGGTCCGGCCGTGCGCGAGGAAGTCCACGTGCCAGGGGCTGGTGCGGGCCACCTTGATCGACAGCGCGCCGGCGGTCAGGGTGGCGTGCTCGTCGTCGTACGACGTCTGGGCGGCGAACTCCGTTGTCTGCACCTCGAACCGGGGCCCGCGCGGCTGCTCGCCCTGGAAGTGGGTGAACGTGACGCCGATGACGTCGGGCATGGGGGCGTGGGCGCTGATCGTCACGACCGGTCCCTTCAGCAGGTCGCCGCGGTTGCGGATCGGCTGGGTCGGCGCATGGATCTCCAGGGTGCCCGGCCCGGCGGTCACGTCGAGGACCTCGACCGGGTGGGCGGCGGTGACGCCCTCGCGCAGCAGCCAGTAGCCGTCGGTGAACTTCACGTGGGGGGTCCTTACTTGACAGCACCGACGGCGATGCCGCGGGTGAGGGTCCGCTGGAAGACAAGGAAGAAGACGATGGCGGGGAACACACCGAGCAGGGCGGCGGCGTTCGTCATCGTGGCGTCCATCAGGCGCTGGCCCTGCAGGACACCGAGCGCCACCGACACCGTCTGGTTGTCGTTGGAGATCAGCATGACCAGAGGGAGCAGGAATTCGTTCCAGGTCCAGATGAAGAAGAAGACCAGGAGCACGCCGATGGTGGGCCGGCTGACGGGGACGACGACCCGCCACAGCACCTGCCACTTGTTCGCCCCGTCGATCCGGGCGGCCTCGATGATCTCGCGCGGGAACTGCCCGAGGACCGACGAGAGCAGATAGGTGCCGAAGGCCGCCTGGACCACCGTGAAGACGATGATCACGCTCAGCCTGGTGTCGTACAGGCCGACCTGCTTGCTCAGGTAGTAGATCGGGTAGACCAGCGCCTCCTGCGGCAGCATGTTGGCGAGGACGAAGAAGGCCAGGACCCAGGTGCGGCCCTTGATCCGCCCTATCCCGATCGCGTACGCGTTCAGCACCGACAGGACCACCGCGAGGACCGCCACGGACCCGCTGATCAGCACCGAGTTGACCAGCTTCTGGCCGAAGTCGACGCGCTCCCAGAAGTCCTTGAGGCCGTCCAGGTAAAGGCCCTTGGGGAGGCTGAGCGGGCCGTTCTGGGAGTACTCGCTCGGTGACTTGACCGCGTTGACCGCCACGATCAGGAACGGAATGACCATGAACAGGGCGCCGATGCACAGGGCGATCAGCACCGGGTATCGGCGTAGGGCGGTGCTCATGTCCGGACCCCTTCCTCGGCGTCCTCGGCACGGGTCTGGAGTTTCAGGCCGATCAGGGAGAGCGCCAGGATGATCACGGTGAGGATCGTGGAGATCGCGGCACCGTAGCCGACCTGCGTCTTCTCGAAGAAGGTGGAGAAGGAGAAGTACGAGGGCACATCCGTCGCGCCGCCCGGGCCGCCCTTGGTCAGCACGTACACCGCGCCGAACACCTTGAGCGCGGCGATCGTGCACCAGGTCAGGACGACGTAGATCTCCGGCCGGATCTGCGGCAGCGTGATGTGCCAGAAGCGCCGCCACCACCCGGCGCCGTCCAGCTCGGCCGCCTCGTACAGCTGCGGGTCGACGCGCTGCAGCCCCGCCATGAAGATGACCAGCGGGAAGCCGAGCTGCACCCACACCATCACGCCCATCACGCTGTACAGCGCGATGTCGGGGTCGCCGAGCCAGTCCTGCTGCCAGGAGGACAGACCGATCGCCTTCAGCAGCTCGTTGAGGGAGCCGTTGTCGGGGGCGAGGATCCAGCTCCACACGATTCCGGCGACCGCGATCGGCAGCACCTGTGGAAGGTAGAAGCAGGCACGCAGGACCGCGGCCCACCTCGACCCGAAGTGCTTGCCGACGTAGTCGAACAGCGCGGCGGCCAGCACGAGACCGATCATCGTCGGTACGGCCGCCATGGCGACGACCATGAACAGACTGTGCCGGAAGGACGCCCAGAACTCGGAGTCGTCCATCAGCTCGCGGTAGTTGGCGAGCCCGGTCCACTTGGGGCTGCCGATGCCCTGCCACTCGGTGAAGCTCACACCGGTGTTCATCAGGAACGGCACGACGATGATCGCCATGAAGGCGAGGAACCCGGGGAGCAGGAAGAGGGCGTACGAATCGCGGGTACGGGGGCGGCGCGGGCCGGCGTGCTGCTGCTTGCCGACGGCCCGCGCACCCCGTTCGACGGTGACCGTCATTGCTTCGGCGCGCCCTTGTCGTACGCCTGCTGGAGGGCGCTGAGGTAGCCGTCCGGTTTCTCGTTGCCCGTCATCAGCTTCTGCGTCTCGGTGACGAGGACGTCGTAGAAGCCGGTGACCGGCCAGTCCGGGTAGAAGGCCAGGCCGTCCTTCTGGCTGAGGGTGTTGAAGTTGGAGATGAGCTGCTTGGACTTCGGGTCAGTGATGGCGCTCGTGTCGGCGGCGACCGGGACGCCGCCCTTGTTGCCGAGCAGGTTCTGGATCTTCTTCGACATGGTGATGTCGATGAAGTCGTAGGCGAGGTCCTTGTTCTTGGCGTTCTTGGGGACCACCCACAGGTTGCCGCCGGAGCCGAGGGTGAGGTTCGAGCCGGGCCACAGGGAGGAGTCCCAGTCGAACTTGGCCTCCGACTGGAAGCGGCCGTACCACCAGCTGCCGGAGAACAGGATCGGCGCCTTGCCCTGGATCCAGGACACGCCCGCGTCCTCGGCCTTGGTGCTGGTGGACTTCTTGCTGATGTAGCCCTTCTTCACCCAGTCGGCGAAGGTGGTCGCCGCGTAGGTCCAGGCCGCGTCGTGGAAGTCGTTCTTGCCCTTGTACAGCTCGTACTTGTCGACCCACGAGCGGTCGGCCTTGGAGAGGGCGAGCTGGTAGAGGTACTGCTGCGCCATGTACTCGGCGCCGGCGTTGGCGAGCGGGGTGACGCCCTTGGCGACGAACTTGTCCATGGCCGCGGTCAGTTCGTCGAACGTCTTCGGCTCGGCGATCCCGTACTTCTTGAAGAGGTCCTTGTTGTAGAAGGCCATCGTGTACTCGGCGTAGTTGGGCACGCCGTACCACTTGCCGGTGCCCATGACGCCGTTGGTGTCGTACATGCTGGTCGTGCGCACACCCGCGCTGAGCTTCTTGTCCCAGCCGCGTTTGGTCGCCTCGGCGCTCAGATCGGTGAGCAGACCCTGCTTGGAGAGCTGGCCCGCGGTCGCGTTGCCCTTGTTGTACTCCATGATGTCGGGCGCGTCCGAGGAGTTGAGGATCATGGGCGCCGTCTTCTGGATCTGCTCGAAGCCCTTCTCCTCGAACTTCACCTTCACACCTGGGTGCTTGGCCTCGAACTCCTTGATGGCCTCGTTCCAGGCCACGCCCATCGCGCTGTCGGGCCCCTCGTAGTGCCACAGCTTCAGCGTCTTGCCGTCGCCGGACCCACTGTCCGAGTCCCCGCAGGCGGACAGCAGCAGAGCTCCGCTCATCACCACCGCCGCCGCGGCCATCACACGCCTTCGTGCCGTCAACATCCCGAGCCTCCAAGGAGTCGGATGGGGATTGGGGCAGATCTGGTTGTCACGCAACGTCCGTCGAATCGTTTCGATGCATGACGTCGAAGCGCTTCGACGGAGGAACGTATGTGGGGGCTGTGAGTCCGTCAATGGGGGGCGCGGGAATTGGGGCGGGGGTTCGACGGGTCGGACGGTGGGGGTCGGTCGGGAGGTGGGTGGAATCCGGTCGAAAGCCGGTCGAAATTCGGGTGGAGGTGGGGGGCCGGGCGGAAGCTGGGCGGGGGTCAGGGGTGGGTCGGCGGAAGTCGGGTGGAGGTCAGGTGGCGGTCGGTCGGTTGCGGCGGGCGGCGGAGACCAGGCGGTGGCCGGCCGTGATCATGAGCGCCACGGCGGCCGCGGTGACCGGAACGCCGTAACCCGCCGTCGCGAAGACGTGCTCGACCGTCCATCCGCCGGCCGCCGAACCGCAGGCGATCCCGCCCAGCAGCCCCGTCACGGCGAGCGTCATTCCCTCGTTCAACCGGCCGTCGGGCGTGCGCTGTTGGACGAGGGTCATGCCCGTGACCATGGTCGGGGCGGTGGCCATCCCGGCGACGAGCAGGGCGCCCGCGAGGGCCACGAGGGAACCGGTGAGCGCCGCCGCCAGCAGGGGCAGCGTCATCAGTGCGGTCATGGCGGCGACGCACAGCGGGTAGCGCCGCTCGGCGGGACCGGCCGGCTTCACGGCCCCGTACACCAGACCCGCCACGCACGATCCGGCCGCCTGGAGACCGAGGACCAGACCCGCGGCCGACCCGTGACCCCGGGCGTCCGTGAACGCGATCGTGACGACCTCCATCGAACCGAAGACGGCACCGAGGGCGAGGAACGTGACGAGGAGGGAGGGGATGCCGGGCGCCCGCAACGGCGACTTCTCCGCCGTACGCCGTCGGGGCGGCGGTTCCGTGGAGCGCTGGGCGGCGAAGATCAGGACGCCGGACATCAGCAGGACGAGTCCGACCAGCGTGCCCGCCTCCGGGAAGAACGTCCCGCACAGGAGGGCCGCGAGCACAGGGCCGAGCATGTAGCACAGCTCGTCGGCGGCCTGTTCGAAGGAGTTCGCCGTGTGCACGGCGGCCGGGTCCCCCTTGAAGAGGTGGGCCCAACGGGCCCGTGACATGCCCCCGGTGTTCGGCGTCGTGGCGGTGGCCGCGTACGCCGCGAACAGGGTCCAGTCGGGTGTGCCGTAGTGCACGCAGAGCAGCAGAGCCAGCGAACCCAGTGCCGCAACCGCCGTCGCCGGTACGGCGATTCGGGCCTGCCCGTGACGATCGACGAGCCGCGCGATCCAGGGGGCGACCAGCGCCGTCGCCGCCAGCCCGGTCGCCGTGACCGCACCGGCCAGGGCGTACGAGCCCCGCGCCCCCGCGATCATGATGACCGCGCTCACGCTGAACATGCCCATGGGGAGGCGCGCGATCAGGTTCCCGAGGGTGAAGGCGCGGGCGCCGGGGACGGTGAAGAGGCGGTGGTACGGGGTGCGGGGGCCGCGCGGGCCACGCGGGCTACGGGGGGTTGGCGGGGCTTTCCGGTGGGGGCGGAGGTCGACGGCCACGAGGGTGCCGCCGGTGGTGGTGAAGCGCATCGAAGAAATCGTCGAAGACGTGACCGGGGGAGGCGTCGGCGCAGTCATCGGGGGAGCGGTCGGGGGAGCTGTCGAGGAAGAGGGCAACGGGGCTTTGGGGGAGGGCGGTTGCGGCATGGATCAACCGTCGCGGGTCGCCGGGCCCGGGGTCCAACACCTACTCCGTAGCGATTGACGCACCTGCGTTGTAAGTTCGCCCGATGTCCGTCTCCGTCCCTGGCTCCGATTCCTCCGCCGCCTCCGCGGGGGGCGCCGCTTCCGATTCCGCACGCGTGCCCGCCCCCGTCGGTCCAGGGGCTCCCGGGTTCATCGACCCCCGCCTCCTGCGCGCCTTTCTCGCCGTCGCCGAGGAACTGCACTTCACGCGTGCCGCCGCCCGGCTCTACGTCGCCCAGCAGGCCCTCAGCCGTGACATCCGGCGGCTGGAGCGCGAGCTCGGCACCGAGCTGTTCGTGCGGACGACACGGCAGGTGACGCCGACGGTCGACGGCGAGCGGCTGGTGCCGTATGCGCGCCGCGTGCTGGAGGCGCAGGACGCGCTGCGCGCCGCGTTCGGTGCGCCGGAGGCGGCACGGCCGCTGCTCGTCGACGTCAACAGCCCGGGGCTCGTCTTCGAGCGCATCCTCGGCCGGGCCCGCGAACTCGCCCCGGACGCCGAGCTGATGGCCCGCTTCGAGAGCGGACTGACGGGCGCCGCGGGGGAACTGCTCGCCGGGCGCCTGGACGCGTCGTTCGGACGGTTCGCCGGACTCGCCCCGGCGGTCAGGGCCCGGCTCGGGCAGCAGCCCGTACGGTACGAGCGGATGGCCGTGGTCCTGCCGGAGGACCACCGTCTCGCGGCGCTGGACGTCGTGCCGCTGGACTCGCTCGCGGGCGAGGCCGTGTACGCGGGTGCGGGCAACCCGCGGACGCTGGAGTGGACCGACCTGGCGCGTCAGTTGTTCGAGGGGCGCGGAATCGAGATCGCGCCCCCCGCGCCGGTGGCCGTCGGGCCCGAGGAATTCCAGCGGATCATGGCCAAGAAACGGAACCCCGTCCTCGCCGTGGTGGACTTTCCGGCCATGCCTGGCACCGTGCTGCGACCCCTTGTGGACCCCGTTCCGCTGTCACCTGTGTCGCTCGTGTGGCGAAAGGGGCTGGTGCATCCTGGATTCGATGCTCTTCGACGAGCCGCCACCGAACTCGCGTCCGAAGAAGGGTGGTTGCGGCCACCCGAACGAGGGTGGCTTCCGGCCACAGATGCACTCATCATGATGAGGAAGAACTGACGTATAACCACACACGCCACCCGTCTGCGCTACATTTTTGAGCCGGGCGCAATGTGGTAAATGGGGCGCTTGAATCGGGTGGGGTCCGGTTCCGCCGACGCGTAAGTCATGCCCGGAGTCGTGCGTGCGCACCCGAGAACTGTCCCGTGGGGGGATGCGCGTGCGTGTGAAGAACTGGCGGAAACACACCCAACCGAATCGACGAGAAGTCGATCAGCGGGAGGGGCGTGGATCTGATCCGTCGGACAGTGGTGATGACGACAGCGGTGGGGATGGTGCCGGGTTCGGTGCGGGTGCGGGTGCGGGTGCGGGTGCGGGTGCGGGTGCCGGTGCCGGGCTCGGGTTCGGGTTCGGTTCGGTCGGTGGTGCCGGTTCCGATGGCGGTGCCGGTGCTGCTCCCAGCGGTGATGGAGTCTCTCCGGGGCCGGTGAACTGGCCGGACGCCGCTCAGACGTCCTCCTGGTCCCAGGCCGAGGAGATGTCCGAGACCGCGAGGCTCTCCGACACCGGACGGTTGCCGCGCTCGCTGGGCCGGCCTCGGTCGTCCTCGCCGCCGCCCGGCGCCGAGACGCCCACCGGGGATGCGCTCGGTCCGGCGACACCCGCCGCGGATGCGCTCGGTCCGGCGACACCCGCCGCGGATGCGCTCGGTCCGGCGACACCCGCCGCGGATGCGCTCGGTCCGGCGAGACCCGCCGCGGATGCGCTCGGTCCGGCGAGACCCGCCGCGGATGCGCTCGGTCCGGCGACACCCGCCGCGGATGCGCCCGGCACGTACGCGCCCACCTGGGAGCAGCCCGACGACCCGGGCCACACTCACGACCCCAACGAGGTCACGGTCCAACTCGACGGTGCGGGGCGCCGGTTGGACGACCCGCTGACCACCCGGCCGGCCAAGGGCGCTCCGGGATCCGCAGGGTCCCTGGGCATCCCCGGAGCCCAGGACGGGCCGGGTGGGCCGGGCGGCTCTGCCGGCTCGGTCGGTTCGGTCGGTTCCAGCGGCCCGGAGGGTTCGGACGGACCGGTCTTCGTCGACGAGTCGGGCCGCCGCAGCCGTCGCTTCCGCCGGCTCGGCATCATCGTCGGCCTCGCCTGCGCCGTGTACGCCGTAGTCATCGTCGTCACGCTCCTGTCGGGCAACTCCAACGCGCCCTGGCTCCCGGTGCCGGGTCAGAAGGACGACCAGCCGGCGGGCAAGGTCGACACCTCGCCGCTGCCCACCGACGCCGACGCCGACGCAGGCACCGGCGGCGGATCGGCGAACTCGCCCGGCTCGGGCAACGTCTCGCCGGGCACGAGCCCGACGGCCGGCGACGGTACGACGCCGAAGCCGGGCGTCAGCGCCTCGCCCGGCGCCTCCAAGAGTCCCGCGAAACCGGGCACGTCGACCGGCCCGAAGCCCTCGACATCCACCACCACGAAGCCCGACCCGGGCACCAGCCCCAGCAAGGACCCGGACCCCAAGCCGACCGACCCGGTGGTCGACCCGCCGGCTCCCACGCCCTCGGACACCGCGGCCCCCTCGGCCTCTCCCACCGAGAGCCCGGCCCCAGGAGGCCCGGGCACCGGCACGGTCGCCGACGGCCCCGCCGCATCGGCCCCCGTCGCGTCGGCCCCCGTCGACCAGGGCCCCACTGAACCGAGCGCCACCAGCTCCTCGTCCCCGGAGAACATCCTCTGATGGCATCCCGCACCAGCCGTCACGGACCCGCACCTCGCGCGTCCGGCCGGTCCCGCACCTCTCGGACATCCCGCACATCCCGCACATCCCGCACAGGAACCTCCCGCGGATCACGCACGGACACATCCCACAGGGACAATTCCCGCCGTCGTCGGCTGCCGATGCGTCACCTGCTGCCCTCGCTCATCCTCGTCGCCCTGATGGCGATGCTGATGTTGCGTGGCTATGTGCACAGCGAGATCCTCGCGGACCACCGCGTCCAGCCCGAGGCCGTCACCGACAAGGTGCCGCAGAAGATCCTCGACGGCGGCCCGGTCATCGACACCCGCGACGGCCGTACGACCAGCCTCGACGTGAAGGACCACGATCTCGTCCTCACGTTCGACGACGGCCCGGACCCGACATGGACCCCCAAGGTCCTCGATGTCCTCAAGGCGCACCACGCGCACGCCGTCTTCTTCGTCACCGGCACCAACGCCTCGCGCTATCCCGAGCTGATCCGCCGCATGGTGAGGGAGGGGCACGAGGTCGGCCTGCACACCTTCAACCACCCCGACCTCTCCTACCAGTCCCAGAAGCGCATCGACTGGGAGCTCTCCCAGAGCCAGCTGGCACTGGCCGGCGCGGCGGGCATCCGCACCTCCCTCTTCCGGCCGCCTTACTCCTCCTTCGCCGACGCCATGGACAACAAGTCCTGGCCGGTCACGCAGTACATCGGCACGCGCGGTTACATCACCGTCGTCAACAACACCGACAGCGAGGACTGGCAGAAGCCCGGCGTCGACGAGATCATCCGCCGCGCCACGCCCAAGGGCGGCAAGGGCGCGATCGTCCTGATGCACGACTCCGGCGGCGACCGCCACCAGACGGTCCAGGCGCTGGACCGTTTCCTGCCCCAACTCCAGGGCCAGGGCTATGTGTTCGAGAACCTCACCGAGGCACTCGGCGCCCCCAGCGCGCACACGCCGGTCACCGGCACGGACCTGTGGAAGGGCGAGGCCTGGATCTTCCTGGTCAGCGCCTCGGACGAGATCACCGACGGCCTGGTCGTGGCGCTCGCCGTGATCGGCGTCCTCGTCTTCACCCGCTTCGGCCTGATGCTCGTACTCTCCGCGGTGCACGCCCGCCGCGTACGCCGCCGCGACTTCCGCTGGGGCGCGGCGCCGGTCACCGAACCGGTCTCGGTGCTCGTGCCGGCGTACAACGAGGCCAAGTGCATCGAGAACACCGTCCGTTCGCTGATGGCGAGCGAGCACCCCGTGGAGGTCCTCGTCATCGACGACGGTTCGAGCGACGGCACGGCACTGATCGTCGAGGGCCTCGACCTGCCGAACGTACGCGTCGTGCGCCAGCACAACGCCGGCAAGCCCGCCGCCCTCAACCGCGGTCTGGCGAACGCCCGTTACGAGCTCATCGTGATGATGGACGGCGACACCGTCTTCGAACCGGCCACCGTCCGCGAGCTGGTCCAGCCCTTCGCGGACCCGGCCGTCGGCGCCGTCGCGGGCAACGCCAAGGTGGGCAACCGGGATTCACTCATCGGAGCCTGGCAGCACATCGAGTACGTGATGGGCTTCAACCTCGACCGCCGTATGTACGACATGCTGCGCTGCATGCCGACGATCCCGGGCGCGGTCGGCGCGTTCCGCCGCTCCGCCCTGGAACGGGTCGGCGGCATGAGCGACGACACACTCGCCGAGGACACCGACATCACGATGGCGATGCACCGCGACGGATGGCGGGTCGTGTACGCGGAGCGCGCCCGTGCCTGGACGGAGGCGCCCGAGTCGGTCCAGCAGCTGTGGTCCCAGCGCTACCGCTGGTCGTACGGCACGATGCAGGCGATCTGGAAGCACCGTCGGGCCCTGATCGAGCGGGGCCCGTCGGGGCGCTTCGGCCGCGTCGGACTGCCCCTGGTGTCCCTCTTCATGGTCCTCGCCCCGCTCCTGGCCCCCCTGATCGACGTGTTCCTCCTCTACGGAGTGGTCTTCGGCCCGACGCAGCGGACGATCGGGGCCTGGCTGGGCGTCCTCACCGTCCAGGCGATCTGCGCGGCGTACGCCTTCCGCCTCGACCGCGAACGCATGACACACCTGATCTCGCTCCCGCTCCAACAGATCCTCTACCGCCAACTGATGTACGTGGTCCTGCTCCAGTCCTGGATCACCGCACTCACCGGAGGCCGGCTGCGCTGGCAGAAACTGCGGCGCACCGGCGTGGTGGAGGCGCCGGGCTCGATCCCGCGACAACGGGCGCGGAGCGGGGACGACCGGAGGCCGGTGGGATGACACAGGAACGTCAGGAACGTCAGGGATATCCCGGATATCAGGGATACCGAGGGCATTCGGGGGCTACGGAGGGATCGGTGGGGGCGGAGGGAGTGGTGGGAGCGGACGGCGCGGCGAGAGCGGACGGCGCGGCGGGTTCTGGAGGTCCTGGAGGTTTCGGGGGTTCCGGGGGTACGGCGCCGGTGTGGCCGCAGGCTCCGGTGGCCCCGGCCACCTCGACTGCCCCGGCCACTGCGGCCGCCGCGGCCGAGATTCCGCACCAGCGGTCGGCATCACCCGTGGCCGCGCCCGCGACGGCCCCGGCGGCCCCGGCGGCCGGGACAGCCCCACCGGATCCGGCGCCCAAGAAGCCGGGCCGTGACCGCTACCTGGACCTGCTGCGCTCGATCGCACTCGTCCGAGTCGTCGTCTACCACCTGTTCGGCTGGGCCTGGTTGACGGTCCTGTTCCCGTCCATGGGCGTGATGTTCGCGCTGGCGGGCTCGCTGATGGCCCGCTCGCTGAACCGCCCGGCGCTGGGCGTGATCAAGGGCCGGGTAAGGCGACTGCTGCCCCCGCTCTGGGCGTTCAGCGCGGTGGCACTGACGCTGATGTTCGCGAACGGCTGGAACATCCTCAAGGACCCCGACCACGGGGGCACTTGGGGCGTGATCGACCTCGTCAACTACGTCATCCCGCTGGGCGCCCCGCCCTTCCCCTGGCATCTCGGCTCCGAGTCCGGTCTGCTGGAGTCCAGTTGGGCGATCGAGGCGGCGGGCCCGCTCTGGTACCTGCGCGCGTACCTGTGGTTCGTGATCGCCTCCCCACTGCTGTTGTGGGCGTTCCGCCGGGTCCCGTGGACGACGCTGCTCGCTCCCCTCGCCCTGACGGCGATCGTGGGAACCGGCATCGTGAACATCCCCGGAGAGACGGGCAACGCGGTCTCCGACTTCGCGGTGTACGGCGGCTGTTGGGTCCTGGGCTTCGCCCATCACGAGGGGGTGCTCAAGCGGATTCCCCGCTACGTGGCGGTCTCCTGCTCGGCTCTGCTGATGGCCTTCGGCCTGTGGTGGGCCTCGGGGCACCTCGGCCCCGACGGCTGGGACCTCAACGACATTCCGATGGCCCAGGCGACCTGGTCCTTCGGCTTCGTCGTCATCCTGCTCCAGTACTCCCCTTCCTGGCAGGAGCTGCCGGGGAAGCTGGCGCGCTGGGACAAGCTGGTGACGCTCTCCAACAACCGCGCGGTCACGATCTACCTCTGGCACAACATGCTGATCATGGCCACGGTCCCGATCATCGACCAGGCGTACAACCTTCCCTTCATGCAGAGCGACCGCGCGGTGGGGGCACTGGACACGACGTACATGCTCTGGATGTTCGTGCTGGTCTGGCCACTGATCGCCCTGACGATCGTCGCGTTCGGCTGGATCGAGGACATCGCCGCGCGGCGCAGCCCCAGATTGTGGCCGAACGGTGTGAAACGTGGGCGCTCCCGGCGAAGGTCCTGACGCGGGCAAGTGGGCTAGTTCATAAGACACTTGCGTGTGGGGGACGGGTGGTGAATGTTGGGGTCCGGGTCGGGTGGGGCGGTTGTTCCTCCCCGGCCGACATGCCGCACGGGGGAGACACCACAGATGACACAGCCGCCGCAGGACGGTTTCGGGGCGCAGCCGGGTCCGTACGGGTATGGGGGAGAGGGCCCCAACCCGTATGGGGGGCAGCAGGGCCCGAATCCGTACGGGGACCAGCAGCCGAACCCGTACGGCGGTCAGCAGCCGCCGATGCCTCCGCCGGTGCCGCCGCAGGGACCGCCTCAGGCCGGACCTCCGGCCGGGCCGTACGCGCCTCCGCCGGCACCTCCGACTCCGCCTGCTCAGCCGCCGGGCCAGGGACAGCAGCCCAACCCGTACGCGGCCCAGCCCCAGCCGTACGGGGCGCAGCAGCCGGCGTACGGCCAGCCGTATGCGGTGGGGTATCCGCCGCAGGCCGGGGGCGCGGGCGGTGACGGAAGCGGTGGCCAAGGCCCCAAGAAGCGCCTGGCCATCATGATCGCGTCCGCCGTCGCGGCCGTCGTCCTGATCGGCGGCGGGATCTACTTCGTGACGAGCGGCAACGGCGACGAGGGCGACAGCAAGCCGAAGGCCGACAAGAGCGTGTCCGCATCGCCGACGGCGTCCACGACGGACGAGCCGTCCGACGAGGCGTCGGAGTCGCCGGAGGACCACTACGGCGACGACGAGGACACGTCGGACGACGCATCGAACGGCACGTCGGACGACTCCACGGGCGGTTCCGTCACCCCGCCCGATTCGACGGGGTTCGAGGGCCAGTGGCAGAACGACGACAACAAGACCCTCACGATCGGCGACAAGTACGCGACCGGCGACTACAAGGGCAAGTACGCCCTCTCCTACATCGACCCGGGCGGCGAGGGCATCCTCACCGGCCTGGGCGCGGACCGCAGCGACGGCGGCTTCCGGATGGTCCTCCAGCCCATGGGCAGCAAGAAGGACTCCGACTACACCTCCGCCACCCTCAAGCGCGACGGCGACAGCGTCGTCATCACCTGGGACGACGGAGGCAGCGACACACTCCCGTACGTCGGGGAGTAGCACGGGGCCGGCACGGGCCTTTGCAACGGCCAACGAAGCGACGACCGTGCCCGCCCGTGTCACCCGAACGAGGGCCAAGGCGACTCCCTTACCCCCACTAACTCCCCGTACGCCCCATTCGTCCCCCGAGTTGACGTAGTTCGCTCTGGTGTCGCCCCGCAGGCCCCCGATACCGTATCGCTGCCCTCCCTCCCCCCAACCGCCCCACCAGGAGCCCCCAGTGAACCGCCGCCGCCCCCGCCTGCTCACCACAGCCGCCGCCGGCGCCACCGCGGCCCTCCTCCTCACCGCCTGCGGCGGAGGCGACGGGGGCTCCAAGGGCAACGACAAGATCGCGGGGGCGGACACGGGAAGCGAATCGCCGGCTTCACCGACCGCGACGGCGAGCGCTGCCGGTCGGCCGAAGATCGAGCTGCCGTCGGATCTGACGTACACCTTTGACTGGCCGAAGACGGGTGACAAGGACAAGGACGCGGTCTTGGCGGACAGCGAGCAGTCCATCAAGGCGGTGGACCTGGCCATCGTCAACCAGGACGCGCTCGACAAGGCGTACCTCTTCTATTACGAGGGTGAAGCGGCCGCAAGCACCCAGCAGTTCATTCAGGCGTACGTCAAGGCCAAGGCACGCACCACGGGTGATTACCGCTACTACGACTCGGTGGTCAACGTGAGCGGCGCCGGCAGGGCCTCGCTCGTGTACTGCGAGGACCAGAGCAAGGCGTACGACATGTATTTGAAGAACAAGAAGGTCGACAAGACGGCCGTCACCAAGAACAGCTATGTCCTGTACAACACCCAGCTGCACAAGAACGAAAAGGGTGTCTGGGTCATCGAGAAGCTTCTTTCTCAGAGGGGGAGTGCCAAGTGCCAGCCCTGAGTGCCGGTGTACGAGCGCTGGTCGCAGCTACGCTGATCGGCCCGGTTCTTCTGTGGGCGCCTCCCGCCATGGCCGACAACAAGATCGGTGGAGGCGCTCAGACACCTCCCTCCGGCGGAAAGGCATCAGGGAATGCCGACAACGACGGCAATCTCTCGGCGACTGCCGGTGCCGTCGTCTTCGACCGCTCCAAGAACGGCTCGGGCGAGTCAACGGGCCAGGTAACCTCCGCGTCGTCCAGTTGGACCCCGCCTGCGTGCTACTACGCCCCCAAGTACTCGCCTGACGCGCTGCAGAAGTATCTGGAGCCGATCTGGAACGCCGAGTCCACGGGCTCCCAGTGGGACCTGGAGCAGCGCAACAAGTACGAGAAGGGCCAGCCGTACAAGGACTTCAACAAGGACAAGGCCGGCAAGGGCTACTGGTGGGACGCGTACGTCACCAAAGGCCGCGAGGGTGATCCGGGCGCGCTCGACTGCGATAAGCCCATCTTCTGGGTGGACAAGGGCGACGCCCCGCCTGCCGACATCCCCCAGGCGATCACCCCCAAGATGCTGGCCCAGCTGGCGTACGCCGAGATCCGCGTTCCCTCCACGAAGGTGAACCTGGCACCCGCGGACACCACCAAGGTCAACCTGCCGACATGGGCCTGGCTGGATGCGGCGAAGTTCAAGCCGGTCTCGGTCACCGCATCGGTTCCGCTTCTCGGCGTCGAGGCGACCACCACCGCCGAACCCGTCTCTCTGAAGATCGACCCCGGCACGGACGACGCCACCACCTACCCCGCCTCCGGCGTCTGCGAGTTCGACAACGGCCATATCGGCGAGGCGTACGCCAAGGGCAAGGCGGACGAGACGCCCCCGTGCGGCGTCGAGTACCTGCGCTCCTCGGGCGACGGCTCGTACCCGCTCAAGGCCACCATCACCTGGAAGATCCACTGGACCGGCACCGGCGTGACCGACGCGCAGGACCTGCCGGACGGCACGTTCGGGGCGGAGCAGGACGTCGTGGTCCAGGAGATCCAGTCTGTCAACCGTTGACCGCGAGGAGCGAAGGTGTCGAAGGGTTCGGACCTGAAGGTCGACTACGACCTGCTGTCGACGAGTGCCAAGCAACTCCGGCAGATCCGCCACGAATTCAGTGGCTTGGAGGAGTGGAAGCGGGACGTGAAGGCCCTTGTCGGCGACCCTGGCGTCCAGAAGGCTATGGGCGACTTCGTGGACAACTGGGATAAAAACCGTGGACGCCTGGTCAAGGAATTGGAAGAGGTCGGGAAGATGGTCAAGGCAACCAGCGATGCCTTCAAGGGGCTCGATGAGAACCTGGCCAAGTCCAACAAAGGCAGGAAGTAGCTGCCTCGTCTGAGGCCAGACAGACGACTCTTCTGTATAGGGGGAACATCGATGGCGCGGCCTGCTGACTGGGCGCCCCTCGCCGAAGCCGACCCAGTGCCAGGCGACCCGGAAGGGCTCCGCGACGAGGTCGGGCACATGAAGAAGGTGGCCGAGAAGCTGCGCACTCAAGCTGCCGCCATGCAGGCGATCGCGGACTGTGACGGGCTGAAGGGCAAGTACGCCGACGATCTGGGTGACAAGGCGCGTGGCCTTGGTCGAAGGCTCGACCTTGCTGAGGACCGTTACCGCGAGGTGAAAGGTCATCTCAACGGCTGGGCAGATGACATGGAGACCGCCCAGAGACGAGCTGACCGTGCTCTCGGTGACGCGAAGGACGCCCAGCGAACCATCGACGCCCACAAGCCGGACGGCGCTCCTGACCAGGGTTTGAGCAAGGAATCAGGTGAGGACGAGCAGGACGACGACCCCGCAGTGAAGCGGGCCAAGGAGGATCTCGAGGCGGCGCGCACAAAACTGAACTCTGCGGTCTCCTTCTACAGCGAGCGTGCGGATCACTTCGCCGGCAAGATCCGATCATCAATCGACGATGATATGAAAGACAGCTGGTGGAACGATTTTAAGGCGTGGGTGGCGGACGCTGACTGGCTGACAACATTGGCCGACGTATTGAGTAACATCAGTACCGTTCTCACTTTTATCGCGATCTTCTTTCCGGCGGTCGGTGGGCTGGCCGCGCTAATCGCTGGGGTCATTTTCGCGATCCATCTCATTCAGGCGATGACGGGCAACGGTTCATGGTTTGACGTGTTGACCGACGTCGCGGCGTTCAAGATGGCAAGGAACGGCGTCAAGGCCGCCAAGGCAGTCAAGGGGTTGCAGAAGGAAGCTCGAAGCGTTGCTCAGGGCCTCACGAAGCAGGCGGAGAAGCGAGCCGCCACTCGTGCGAGCGCGCCTAGGAGGGCAGCTGTCGGAGGGAAGGCCAGCCGTTTGCATCGCGCTGCTGACGCCCAGAAGGCGCGTGCAGCGGCTCGGCAGGTGGAGAAGAACCCGTTGCCGGAGGTACGGCAGGCTGAGAAGGCCAAGGCACTTGGAGACAAGGACATGGCTCAGCAGTTGAAGGACATCCGACGTCTGCGGGGCGAGTACCCCGGAAGCCCGCAACTTCAAGGCGCAGCGTCTGAAGCTGAACGCCAGCTCTCGGTGTCCCGGGCGAACTGGGGAGCCAGTACCGCCCTTGACCTGGGAGGCAGGGTTGGAGATGAGACGTCGAGCACCTACACGAACGCCAAGGGCCATATGACGGCCCCGCTATTGTCGCAATGGTGAGGTTCAAACCAGTGAGGCGGGACGCGGGTTCCACGGACAGCGCGCGTGTCCGCAGGGTACGACGGTCTCAAGGTAGCGCGCGGCCCTCGGAGCCGCATCGCCGTCGTCTGTCCACTCGGACTTCCCGCGCAGAAGAATCGAGTGGTTCCCCTGAGGTCGACAGTTTCAGTGGCGGTACCGCTGAGCCGGAGGACGAAGCACTGTTCAGGCTGGCGGCAAGACTGCGCTACGTGTTGATCGCGGTCGCTGTCCTCATGCTCATGTGGTCTCTGGCAGCCATGAGCGGCGGCAGGACATCGGGGGTGGAGCTTGCTACCCCCACATGGCCAGTGGACATTGCTGCCCTCACCCCGTTGTTGGTCCTTCTGCGGTTCTGGGACTCGAAGGCCAGGGAAGAGGGTGTAACTCTGGAATCCGACTTGAAGATCCTTAGCGGCCTCTACCTCTTCATGTCCCTGCCCTTCGCCGTTTTCGACAGCCTCTGGCAGCTCTGGCCTGCCGTGGGTTTCAGCGTCGCCGTCTACGCAGGTATCTACTACACAAACAGGCAGGCCCGCGCCCGTGGCTGAACCCGCTTCCCCGCCGATTGGTTACCGGCTCCTCCTTCCGTCGGACTGGGTGCAGATTCCCCTCAGACAAGGTGATGCGGAGCAGGCCGCACGAGACATCGTCGGCTCCGCGTTCGCACGTGTTCCCGCTGACGTGCCGCGTGACAAGCTGACGCCACTTCGGTTGGACTTGGAGCGTCGGCTGCTGGCGGCTGTCGCCGATGCCCGTAGGGCCAAAGCATTGGAGTTGTACCTGCCGATGCGGCTGTCGAGCGAGGTCAATCTCGGTGCGTCGATCGTCGTCTCCGAGACTCAGCTGCCCTCGCGCTCCGGAGCGGACACCGAAAGCAGTCCCCTGTCGAATCCTGCCGAAGTCGCGCTGCAGTTGCTCTCGGGTGACGGTGGTGGCATCGACGTCGACCTGAGCAGCGGCGAAGTCGACGGAGCCCTAGCGGTACGACGAGAACGAGTCGTCCTCGCAGATCCGGAGCGTAGAGATGAGCTGGCAACCCGACGGATCGATTACATCGTGTCCGTCCCCGATGATCCGACTCGCTGGTTCATTGCCGCCTTTTCTACGATCGGCGCTGGAGACCCCAAGGACGACTTGGCCGACGCCTTGGTCGAGTGGTTCGACGCCCTCATGACGACATTTCGATGGAGTTGGACATGACCGAGGGCTGGATCGATCTGGACCACGAGTTCGATCTCGATATCGCGTACGACCCGAGCCAGTGGCTGGAGATCCCTCCCCGGTGGGAGACCGAGACCTGGCAGGACATCCGTGCCTGGGCGCAAGAATGTGCCGAGCTGCTGTGGCGTTCGTACGGACAGGATCCGGGCGAGTCCGGGATTCCGTTCCTCGCGGACACCCTGCGGCGTTGCGCTGACGCCTTCGTTCCGGAGGGTTTCGATACACGTGTGTTGCTACGTGTGTGGGATCCGCTGACGATGCCGCTGCCGCTCGTCGCTGTCGTGCGGCCGGCAGAGGGCGAGCGCGACCAGACCCTGCATGATTTTGTCCTGGCCGAGGACTCTCAAGCAGTCGAGGCCCCTGTGGTCGAGGAGCATCGGGCGAAACTGGTCGGGGACGGACTGCGCGCCTTCTGCTACCTACGGCAGGACGATGGTCCGGAGGTGCTCGCGGGACTGCGCTATGCCTGGCGTGACGACGAAGCCGGCGCGGACGTGGTGCTGTGGACGGCAACCGACGACGTCGGACAGATCCTGCGTGCCGCCGACGACATCGAGAGGCTGACCCACTCGGTTCGAGTACGAGAGCTGTTGTCGCGGACTCGTCTGGAGGGCTCGTAGCAGTCCTTCGTCGTAGGGGTCACGCGCATTGACCTGGAAGAGATTGGCGGTCCGTACCGAGTGCCGCAGCGAAGTACAGTCCCGGCACGGGCGCTTCCCGTCTGCCGTAAGGGCCCCGGCGAAATGCAGGACAGGGACAGGGCTCCACGTCCACGCGTTCTCCAGGTCACTGAGAGGGGTTGCGTTCGGAAATCCGGCGATGGTGGACTCGATATCCGTCGTGTCAGAGACCCCAGGGATTTGGGTGCGGTGTTGCTGTTGGGTCCTCGGACCAGACAAGGCGCGCTTCGAGGTCGTCGCCGAGTAGTTCGGTGAGCCGGTTTACTGCCCAGCCGTTCCAGTAGATGCCACCGCGGTACTCCGGCACGCGGAACGCCGGCAGGTCGGCGGGGAGTGCGTCGGGGAGGAAAAAGGCCTTGGTGATCTCGCCCGTCGTCTTCTTCGGCTTGGACGATCGCCGCGTGTCGAGGCAGTCGACGATCTGCTCCACGAGGTAGAGGACGTAGTCATCGGAGCCGTCGGATTCATGGGGTTCAGGGGAATCGGATGTGCCCGTTTCGTCGACGACCACCGGTACAAGGCGTCCCGCTGCGGAAAGATCATTCGCCAGCGGTTCGGCGATGCGTCGGCTGAGTACCGGGGCGCCTGGGTATCCACATGGGAACTCACCCTTCCGCCACCGTGGGTTGCCGTCCCATGAACCGGTGAATGAAGTCGGGAGATCCGATTCCGCGCCGGTGATCTGCCAGCGGATGAGCTTCCTGAGGGAACTGCCGAGGAGCAGGGTCCGGAATTCCTTCATACGGGGCAGGAGTCGGTAAACAGAAAGGTCTTCTTGGTTCCCTCGGCCCCCTTGATTCCGTGGGCCTGTCTGAGTGCTTTGGGGATTTTCAGTCACTACGGTGCCGTCCAGACTGCGCTCGGTGAAGGTACGCCGGTCGAGAGCTCTCCCCCGACCTCTCGTCCGATGCCTCGCAATTCCCGCCGGAGTTCGGTGCGGATGGCGCGTGCACCGAAGCCACGGGCTGTCCTGTCTTCCACGACCTGCTCCAGACGCTGGTTGACTCGTTGCAGGAAGGGCTCGCGGTGGGTGAAGTTGTGAGGGCTCGGGTGTCCGAGGGGTATGCCGTTCGCCGCGTCGTTGACATCGACTCCATACCTTTCCAGCAGACCACGACTTCTGGCGCCGGGGACCCAGTGCCCCATGTTGCCCCCGGACGGAACGATATGCGCCGCTGCCTGGCCCCGACTGACCGGACGCCCCTCACGCCGCATGTTTCTGCGAAGCCGTCTCGCGTTCTGGCGGCAGGTCAGGAGCCCGAGATAGTCGATCCACAGCAGGGGGTTGAGGACGTAGCCGCGAGGGTTGGGCCCGGCGTCCATCCCCAGCGGATCCGGGCTGAGATACGTCGCGGTCGTCGGGTCGTAGTGCCGGAAGTAGTTGTAGTGCAGCTCGGTCTCGGCGTCGTAGTACTGGCCCGGGAAGCGGAGCGGCGTATAGGCGTCGGCGTTCTCACTCCACGTGGCGAGGCCCCACAGGGTGGCGGAGGCGCGCCAGGCGATGTCACCGGCCTCCGAGACGAGTTCGGTCGGAGTGCCGACCAGATCGGTGACGATGGCGAAGAAGCGCTCGTCGATGAGGTGTTGGGGGTCGTCGGCTGAGGTGCGGCGTTCCGTCTGGGTCAGGGGCCGGGTGTTGTCGCGGTCCCAGGTGAGGGTCACGTCCTCGGGTCCGTCGACGGTGTGGGTGGTCTGCTCCACGAGATGGGGACCGTCCCAGGTGAAGCGGGTCTCCTCGGCGACGGTGAATCCGTCGGGGCCCAGGCGCTGCTTCGCCGTACGGCGGCCCGCTGGGTCGTACAGGTAGCGCCAGACAGTCCCGTCGGGGGTGACCACGGAGGTGAGGCAGTCCTCGGCGTCCCACGTGTACCGCCAGATGTCGGGCTTGCGGGACAGCCGGGTCTTGCGCCGCAGGACGACCCGGCCCGCGGTGTCGTACTCGTAGTGGACGGAACCGGCGCGGGTGACACGGTTGCCGTCGTAGGCGCGGTCGCCCCGCGCCTCGGGGGCGGGCTGCCGGTCCGGCCAGGCGGCCTGTGTCTGGTTGCCGGACTCGTCGTACGCGTAGGACTCGGCCCAGCCCGCGGCGCGGATGCCGGTGATGCGGCCCGCGCCGTCGACGTCGAAGGTCCGGCGTCCGAAGGTCCGGTTGTCCAGCGCGGTCAAGCTGCCGTCGGCGCGATAGGTGAAGGTCTCCTGCTTCAAGGGCCCGTCCGGGGCGGACAGCGTCCGGCCGGTGAGGCGGTCCTCCGCGTCCCAGCTCTGGGTGAGGGCGAGGCCGTGGTTGCCGAGTCGGCGGGTGGTCTCACGGCCGACGAGGTCGTAGGCGGAGTCGATGGTGAGCCCGGCCGCGGTGAGCGTGGTGCGGTTGCCCGCCGCATCGTAGGAGTACGTGGCGGTGGCGCCGGTCGGCGTGGTGCGGCGGGTGGGGCGGCCCAGGGCGTCGTACGTCGTGGTGAGCGCGCGTCCGTCGACCGCTTCCGCGGTGATCCGCCCGGCCGGGTCGTATGCGTAGGAGAGCGTGGCGTCCGGTCCGGTGGCCCGCAGGATGCGGCCGTTCTGATCGTGAGTGAAGACGGTCGCCCTGCCATCCACCACCTTGCGGGCCTGGTTGCCCACGATGTCGTAGGAGAACGCCGATATCTGCCCCAACGAGTTGGTGCAACGGGTGAGTTGGCCTGCCGCGTCGTGGACGTAGGCGATGGTCCGGTCGTCGAAGTCGGTCTCCGCCGTCAGGAGGCCGCTCGCGTCATAGGTGTAGTCCCAGGTCAGTTGCCGGGGGTTGGTGACCCGGGTGAGCCGCAGTTCCGTGTCATGTGTGAACGTGTGCCGGGCACCGTCGGGAGTGGTACGCGACTTCAGCAGATCGAAGCCGCCGTAGGTGAAGCGGGTGACCTGGCCGAGTGCGTCGGTATGGGCGAGGCAGTTGCCTTCCCCGTCGTACGTCCACTCCTCCGTGCTGCCGTCGGGGTCCGTACGGGACGTCTGGTGGCCTTCGATGCTCCAGGTGAGACGGGTCGTGGCAGTCAGCGGATCGATGAGGGCGACGTTGCGGCCGAAGGGGTCGTACATGATGCGTGTCTGCGCGCCGAGCGGATCCGTCGCCGAAACCGGCTGTCCGGCAGCGTTGTTCACGAAGCGTTGTACCGCGCCTGTCGGATCAGTCAGCGACGCCAGAGCCCCTGTCTCGTCGCGGGTGAAGGACACGGTCGCACCCATGGGATCGGTCATGGAGGTGCAGTTGCCCCGCTCGTCCCATTCCTGCCGGATGACCGAGCCGTCGTATCCGGTCAGTACGACAGGCAGGTTCAGCTCATTGAACTCAGTGGAGGAGGTGGCCCCATCGGGCAGGTGAACAGCGGTCAGGTTGCCGGCGTGGTCCCATTCCATCCGCGTGGTGCGGCCCAACGGATCGGTACGCGAGAGGAGTTGGTCCCGGTGATTCCATTCCTGAAGGGACGTGTGACCCAGAGGGTCGGTCTCGGCTATGAGTTGGTACGCGTCATTGAACTGGTAGCACGTCGCATGGCCCAAGGAGTCGACGGCGACGGTGCGATGCGCCACGTCGTCGTATTCGAAGGTGTAGTTCAGGATCCCGTCCATGCCCCGGCCGGTGACACAGCGTCCCTCGTCGTCGTACTCGAAGCGGTACCAGAAGCCGTTGCGGTCCTCCCAGCCGGTCATGCGATGCCGGTTGTCGTAGGTGAACTTCAGTGGCAGACCCGAGGAGTTGTAGACCTCGGAAAGGTCTCCGTTCGCGTCGTATCCGTAGCGGACCAGGGCGGGTCGCTCGGAATGGCTGCTCAGGGACAGCTCGACGATGCGGCCGTTCTCGCAGGTCACGCCGATGCGATAGCCGCCGTGATGGACCATTTCCGCAGGGGTGCCGTCGGCTGTGTATGCGATCGAGATCGCATTGCCGTTGCGGTCGCTGATGAGCGACAGGTGAAGTTCGGACGGCGAGCGGGCGGGCAGTGCGCGGAAGCGCAAGGTCTGGCCGGTCTCGGGGCGGTGCACGGTCAGGTCGCCCTCGTCCCAACTCAGCGGCCAGTGCGGGCCTTCCACCGGGAGCACGGGCACGTCGAGATCCGGCACCGGATACGTCAGAACCATGCCGTCATCGACCACCAGCCGCGCTCCGGTCGCGTCGAGCAGCAGCCGCTGGTCGAGAGTGGAAGTCCACCCCCGCCCCAGAAGGCGGCCGCTGTGCACACCGGTGCGATAGTGCCGTTCGAAGAGCAGCGGCAACATACCGTCCAGTGAGACATCGGTGGCGGACATGACCATCTGACCCGTGGCCATGTCGATCGGGTCGCCGCGGGTGAAGAGCTTCTTCATCTGACGGCCGAGGGATCGAGTGCTCTTCCCAAGCCCTTTCATGCCGAGCGCCATGCCCTTGAGTCCGCCCTTGCCGAGGGCCTTCATGCCCTTGGCGAGTTTGCCCAGGCTGGTGAGGCCCTTGCCGCCGGGGATGCAGTCGAGCGCCGCGAAGGCCACATCCCATAGGGAGGCCTGGCCCTTGGCGTATTTGTTCAGCGTGTCGGCGAGGACGACCAGCGCGGCGATCAGCACGATGGCGCCGAGGATCGGCCCTCCGATGATCATCGCGATGATGCCGACGACGGCGACGACGACCTTGCAGACCGCGACGATGGTGTCCCAGTTGTCGGAGAACCAGTCCCCGACCTCCTCCCACCACTTGCGGTTGTGGATACCCGCGTCCGACGCCTCGTCGATCTTCGTCTTCGCGGTGTGCGCGGCCTCCTC
>NZ_JBEXDZ010000085.1:0-38208 GCF_040606085.1 Streptomyces sp. NPDC005485
GAACCGACCTCCACTCGGTGCCGGCCAAGGCCTCCAGGACGGCAATCCTGGAAGGCCGCGTACGGCTGGCCCCGAGCGGAGGCAGGCGTCCCCATCGCAGCTCGACCGAGGTCGAAACAGAGCCCCGCCAGAGTGGTTCACTCTTGATCCACACCGGCCAACTCAGGTCTCTCAGAGCCCAGTTGCAGAGGTCGTTGCCTCTGACTGTCTCTGATCGACCCGGGTCGAACCGGGGTCGAACCGGAGCGTTTTCCTCTGACTGCCTCCGCTCGCCTCTGCAACCCGTCCTAGCAGGTCACAGCCTCATCGCCCCCACACAAGCGCAGGTCAGAAAGGTGCGCTAGCTGTACCACTGGTTCCTGGCGAAGGCGGTGGTGTGAGGCATGGTGGCTGATTCCCGTCTCTGTGGCGTGGTGACATCGTCCGCAGAGGCTTCGCGAGGCCGCAATACTGCTTCCGTCTCGCGGAAGCGGATTTCGAAGTCGCCTGCTCATAGGGGCTGTTGGCGTGCAGGAGCAGGTTTCGAGCAACGGTGAAGGTATCAGCCCCGGTCTATGGCGTCGATCGCACCGTGTGCCGCTCCGCGCATGGACTGTGTACCGATATGTTCGAGTGTGACGTTTTGTACCTATTTTTCTGCTTGTATTTGGCTGGTACAGCGGCACTTCCTGCATCGCTGCAGTTCATAGGTGTTCGGTCTCGGGATACATGGGCCTCGGGTCGAATCCGGGTCGAATGGGCCCGTTTTCCGTCCCGAGGAGGTGTTGATGCAGATCAGCGCTGTAGTGAGACCTGTCGGCGGTCGCCCTGCAATGGCTTGGTGGCGTTGGCCGATGACTCACTCACCGCCTTCGGACACTGCTTGCATCTCGGGCGGTGTTCCCGTTCTCCTGCCTGGACATGGCCAGGCAGGAGAACGGGACGGCTGGGCGGACGAACGTCGTCGTGAAGCTGGGCAGCGGACTCATAGTCCGTCGGCCGCGGGTTCGAGTCTCACCCGCCCCTCCTACGTAGGCTCCTGACCTGTGGAAACGTTCGAGTTGAACAGCATCGCTGTCCGCAGCAGTTCGAACTGGCCTGCCCTGCAAAGATGCGCGGGTGCCACGGTCCGGGAACTCACTGAATACGCACGGCGTGAGCGACTGGACGTCGGATTCGGGACGCTCGCGGGGCGAAGGGAATCACAAGCGGCCGTCGCCTGACCTCGGGCTGAGGCCCCTTCCGGTATGTCGGCGATCGCGTCGGCGGCCGAGGCCATGACCTTGTCCACGTTGTTCGTGCCTTTCTCCCGGTGCCGGGCACCGGGTTCGTTAGAGGCGGGTTGTTCAGGGGACGTAGGCGCCAGGCGGGGGAGAGACGTCGCACCGGCCCGCCCATCACGAGCCGAGGGTCATTCCCTGCGGCGGGCGGATGGCAGAGGGATCGGGGGGACGCCCTCGACGACGGTGTTGCTGATGGTGCCGATGCCCTCGACCGTCATGGTGACGATGTCGCCGGGGAAGAGTGGCGGGGGTTCGAAGGTGCCGCCGCGGCCCCAGAGTTCGGCCAGGCAGCCGCCGTTTCCGCAGGTGCCGGAGCCCAAGACGTCGCCGGGGAGGATCCAGGTGCCGCGGGAGGCGTGCGCCGCCATCTCCTCGAACGTCCAGGCCATGTTGCCCAGTTGGTCTTGGCCGACGGTCTCGCCGTTGACCTGGACGGTCAGGGCGAGGTCGAGGAAGCCCTCCGGGTTGCGGTGGGGTTCCAGTTCGTCGGCGGTGACCAGCCAGGGGCCGAGGGTGGTGGAGGTGTCCTTGCCCTTGGCCGGGCCGAGTTTGACCTTCATCTTGCGGCCTTGCAGGTCGCGGGCCAACCAGTCGTTGAGGATCTCGTAGCCGATGATGTGGCCGCGCGCCTTCTCGGGGGTCAGGTCCCGGCCGGCTTCGCCGATGACGGGGGCCACTTCGAGTTCGAAGTCGAAGCGTGCGCAGCCCGGCGGTACCGGCACGTCGTCGTGGGCGCCGATCACCGCGTAAGGGTTGGTGAAGTAGAACGTGGGGCTTCGTACCACTCGGCGGGGACGGTGCCGCCGTATCCCTGGGCGATGCCCGCGGCATGGCTCTCGAAGGTCATGTAGTCGCGTACGGTCGGCGGTCGCAGTGGCGGCAGCAGCCGTACGTCGGCCAGGGGCAGCGGCAGGGAGCCGGTTGAAACCGCCCAAGCCGCGTACGTGGGAGGCTGCGTTTATGGGGGTACAAGCTCAACCCCCCACCCGCAGGGTTCCGGCCGTAGCGTGGAAGGCATGGAACGCCGCTCCGACAACCGTGCCGACATCCGCGACTTCCTCGCACTCCGGCGAGCCCAGCTCACCCCCGAACAAGTCGGGCTGCCCACCAGCGGCCGACGCCGGGTGCCGGGCCTGCGCCGCGAGGAAGTCGCGGTCCTTGCTGGCGTGAGCACCGAGTGGTACACCCGCCTGGAGAAAGGCCACATCAGCGGCGTCTCGGAGGACGTCCTGGACGCAGTGGCCCGCGCCCTGCAGCTGGACGACGACGAACGTACCTACCTGTTCGACCTCGCCAAGGCCGCGCAGCCGAGCCCGGCGCCCCGGCGCCGCCGCAAGGCCGTAGACGTCCCGCCCCGCGTCCAGTGGCTGCTCGACTCCGTGACTCTGTCCGCAGCCTTCGTCACCAACGGCCGCCTGGACATCGTGGCCACCAACGCCCTCGCCCGCGCCCTGTTCGCGCCCGTGTTCGACAGTCGGAGCGTTGGCGTGCCCGGTCGGCCCAACTTCGCCCGGTTCTGGTTCCTCGACGACGCCTCCCACGACTTCGCCGCCGACTGGGACGGTGCTGTCAACATGACCGCTGCGCTCCTGCGCGCCGAGGCCGGCCGATACCCCAGCGACAAGGCGCTGCGCGAGCTCATCGGAGAGCTGTCCACCCTCAGCCCCGAGTTCCGTACCCGTTGGGCCTCCCACAACGTGCGCATCCACCACGGCGGCATCAAACGCTTCCACCACCCCGATGCCGGTGAATTGGAACTCACCTACCAGCCCCTGGACCTGCCCATGTCCGCCAGCGAAGCGCACTCCCTGACCATCTACACCGCCGAACCTGGCTCCCCCTCCGAAGACGCCCTGCGCCTGCTCGCCTCCTGGGCAGCCACCCACGAGCCGCACTCACCCGCGCGGCAGTTCCCGGCACGCTGAAGCCGCTACGCGCAGCGGCCTCGACCCGGTGCAACACGCCGCCCGCTATACGTAACGCCTAGTGGGCCCTCCCACAGCAGTCCCAGGACACAAGACCGGCATGCCGCCGCACGCCGTCGACATGCCCCGACCCGAACCCACGAACGCAAACACCATGCGAAATCACCAGAAGGAGGCACGTCCCGTGAACGTTTTCATCATCGGCGCCGCCGGAGGTGTCGGCACACGGCTCGCCGCCGCGCTGAGCACGCACGACGACACCGCCACAGGCATGTACCGCGCCCCCGATCAGCGCGATGTCGTCGTCAGCTCGGGTGCCACCCCGGTGGCCGGCGACCTCATCGACGACACCGTCGACGACCTCGCCGCGAAGATGACCGGGCACGAGGTCGTGGTCTTCTCCGCAGGCGCGCACGGCACCGGCCGCGACTTCACCACCCTGATCGACGGCAAGGGCGTCGAGAAGGCCGCCGTCGCCGCCGCGCAAGCCGGAGCGACCAAATTCGTCCTGGTCTCGGCCTTCGCCGACTCGGAGCGCGGCAAGGGCTTCGGTGAGGGCTTCGAGCACTACATCCACGTCAAGCGCGGCGCGGAGATCTATCTGACCCGCACCGATCTGGACTGGCTGATCGTCCGCCCCGGGCACATGCTCGACGGTGCAGGCGACGGCCTCGTCTCGGCGGGGCTCGCCCTGCGAGAGACCGACATCCGCCGCGCCAACCTGGCGGAGTTCATCGTCGAGGCCCTGCACAGCACCGAGCTGACCCGCACCATCGTCGAGGTGACCGACGGGCAGACCCCGATCGCGCAGGCGGTCAGCGAAGTCGCGCGCTCCGTCGGCCCCCGACGCTGAACCGTGCTCCCGACGCAGGAGACCGGGAGGTCCTGACAGTCCCTCCCCAGGCGTGAGAGTAAAAGGTGTCACGCCTGGTGCGTGCTTCCAACGACACAGCCCGCCAGCACTTGATCTCGCAGAACGCCTGGCAGGCGAGAAGAAGGAGAAGCACATGGCACAGAACATCGCAGGGAAGGTCGTCGTCAGCACCGGCGCGTCGTCCGGGATCGGAGAGGCTACCGCGCCCCTGCTGGCCAGCAGGGGCGCGAAGGTCGTGCTCGGGGCCCGCCGCAAGGACAAGCTCGCCCAGATCGTCGAGGACATCACGAAGGCCGGCGGTGAGGCCGTCAGCCAGACGCTCGACGTCACCGTGCAGGCCGACAACGATGCGATCGTGGATCTGGCCAAGGACACATACGGCCGCCTGGACGCAATCTTCCTCAACGCCGGCCTCATGCCCAACAGCCCGCTGTCGGCACTGAAGACCAACGAGTGGCACCAGATGGTCGACGTGAACGTCAAGGGCGTGCTCAACGGCATCGCAGCCGTGCTCCCGACGTTCATCGAGCAGAAGTCCGGGCACGTCGTCGCAACCTCGTCCGTGGCGGGCCTCAAGGCGTACCCGGGCGGCGCCGTGTACGGCGGCACCAAGTGGTTCGTGCGCGACTTCATGGAGGTCCTGCGCATGGAGTCCGCAGGCGAGGGCACGAACATCCGCACCGCGACGATCTACCCCGCCGCTATCAGCACTGAGCTGCTGGACGCGATCAGCGACGAGGACACCGCCGAGGGCGCGCAGGCCCTCTACGACCAGTACGGGATCGCGCCCGAGCGTGTGGCCGACGTGGTGGCGTACGCGCTCGATCTGCCCGCCGACACCACAGTCAATGAATTCACCATCGGACCCGCAGGGCAGTCCTGGTGAACAACGGATTCGGAGCGTATGACGTGTCACGGATTCTGGTCACCGGCTCGACCGATGGCGTCGGGAAAGCGACCGCCGAGGCGCTCCTCGATGAGGGGCACCGCGTCGTTGTACACGCCCGCACGACGGCACGGCTAGCCGCCGTCCAGCACCTCATCGACCGCGGCGCCGAGGCGATTGTCGGCGATTTCGGCCATCTCGACGAGGTCCGCGACCTGGTTACGCAGGCCAATTCCCATGGCCGCTTCGACGCCGTGATCCACAACGCCGGCACCATGCACGGCCCTTCAGTGCTACCGGTCAACGTCGTCGCGCCCTACGTGCTCACCGCCGGGATGGCGCGCCCGGAACGGCTGGTCTATCTCAGCAGCAGCATGCACCAGGGCGGCCACCCAGACCTCACCGGCATCGACTGGACGGGCAACCGGGAGACGCGCTCGTATTCGGACAGCAAGCTCTTCATCACCGCCCTCATGGCCACCGTCGCCCGGCTCTGGCCCGGTGTGCTCGCGCACGCGGTCGATCCCGGCTGGGTGCCGACGAAGATGGGCGGCCCCGGCGCGAGCGACGACCTGAGCCTCGCCCATCGGACCCAGGCATGGCTGGCCACGAGCAGCGACGCCGAAGCGCTCACCAGCGGCCTCTACTGGTTCCACCAGCGCACCCAGACGCCGCACCCAGCTGTCCATGACGCATCGTTCCAAAACGGGCTACTGGATACGCTCACCGAGCACACGCACATTGATCTGCGCGACTGAGCGCAAACCGGATTCAATGCTCCCAAGGGTGACGGACCCCACTGCGGTGGGGAGCGGCGTGGACCGGCCTGCGCCGCGAAGAGGCCGTCCCGCCCGTCGGAGGTCAACATCGACTACGTCCGCTCGGTACGCAGGGTCCGTCAAACAAGCGGCGCTGTTCCGTAGTCGGTGGTGACGGCAGGTGACCGCCGTCATTGACGGCATATGCAAGATGCCAACTCCCTTGTGACAACGGCTTTTTCAGGACTCTCGGCGCTGTCCATCGATGATGTGACGGACGACGGCGAGGTGATCCGGGTCTTGGCCCGGGTCCGAGGTGTTCCCTGTCCCTGCCCGTTGTGCGCGATCCCGAGGGGAAGACGCATGGGTACCACGTCCGGACAGTTGCGGACGTGCCGGTCCGCGGGCGCCGGCTCTTGGTCAACGTTCAGGTGCGACGCTGGTCTGCTCGTGGGCTGTCGGCGGCAGACCTTCCGCGAGCAAGGTCCTGGGCTGCTGGAGCGCTTCCAACGCCGCACCACGCGTCTGAGCAGCGAGGTCTCGGCGATAGTCAAGGAATTTTGGGGGCGGCTTTCGGATGAGGGCCGAGTTGGTGCAGGGCAGGGGGATCGGAGATGATGCGTCGGCAGGCACGGACTTCCCAGGATCAGTCGGGTAGCCCCGGTGCATCGCTGCACCGGCCCCCTCAGAACCGTGCGGGCGCCTCACAGCGCACGACTCATGCAACCCCTGGAGGGTCGCGGCCCGGCCGGACAGAAGCGCTGGCTTCCTGCCCTCGCCTGCCTGGTGGCGGCGTTGGCAGTGGCTGTGGACGAGTCGGACTTGGACGGTCGCGTCCGATATGTCGAGTGCCTGGTAGGCGATGGCCTGGTGGATGAGCCAGGTGACGGCCTACTCGGGGCCCGTATGCGCGTGCTGGGTTCCGAGGCTGCCTTTGTGGTGCTCGGTGTCGACCAGCAGGCCACCGACCCGAAGACACCCCAGCTCGACACGGTTCAAACGGGCGGCGCTCACCCGCGGCACCGAGGAGGTGCCCGTCGCCCTGCTGCAAGGGGCCACCCGGACTTCGACCGAGAAGCCGAGCGCGCGATCCGCAGTGAGGGCACACCACCGGTGACATTGAGTGAAGCCGCAGCCGTCCTGGACGTCATCGAGAGCGCGATCCACAGCAGCCGGACGGGAACTGTGTTCGCTTTCTCGCCATGAGCCGGTTGGGTTCCCCTGATTGTGCGCTATACGGGTTGCGGCATGCCGGTGCCGTACGCGACACGATCTGTCAGCGAGTGTGCCGTGCGGTCTCTGTGTCCGGCGGCTGGGGTGCTGTCCAGCTGGCGAGGAGTTTGAGCCGGTCTTCGGAGGTGGTGCCGGGCTCGGCGGTGTAGAAGGTCAGGTCGTGGATGGTCCGGTGGGGCATGAGTAGGTCCAGGGACCGGTAGGCCAGCTCCAGGCGGCCGACATCGGGGTGGTCCAGACGCTTTGTGCCGTCGTGGCGGATGCGGACGTCGTGTGCCGCCCACATGGTGCGGAATTCGGCGCTGAGTGTGGACAGTTCGCCGATCAGTTCGCGCAGGTCCCGGTCGTAGGGGTCGCGCCCGGCCTCGGCCCGCAGCAGGGCCGCGGTGGAGACGGCAGCGGACTCCCAGTCGACGTAGAAGTCGAGGGCACCGTCGTCCAGGAAGATGTAGCGGGCGATGTTGGGGCGGCCGTGCTTGTCAGTGGTGGGGTTGGCGAACATCGGCGCGTGCACGGCCCGCGCCAGCGCGTTGCTCGCGATCACGTCCATGCGGCCGTTGCGCACGAAGGCCGAGGACATCGTCGTGGAGTCGAGCACCCACTGGACGGACGGCGGGACCTGCACGTCCTTGCGGCGGCGGGGCGGGCGGGGTACCGGCCGGGATGCCCGGGCCAGGTCGAACAGATAGGTGCGTTCGTCCTCGTCCAGCTGCAGCGCCTGGGCGACCGCACCGATGACATCCTCGGAGACGCCGCTGATGTGGCCCTTCTCCAGGCGCGTGTACCACTCGGTGCTCACACCGGCGAGGACAGCGACCTCCTCGCGCCGCAGCCCGGGAACCCGGCGCCGACCGCTGGTGGGCAGCCCCACCTGCTCCGGGGTCAGCTTGGCGCGCCGGCTCGCGAGGAAGTCCCGGATGTCGGAACGGTTGTCCGCGCGCTCGGCGGAGCGGTGGGCGGGTCGGGGTTCGTCCATGACCCCCACGGTAGCCACGGACCCTCGCTTAGGGAGGTTGAGGTTATGCCCCCCATAAACGCGACCTTCCTCCGACGCGTCTGAGCCGGTTCGGTGGATGTCGTCCACTCGATCACACGACACTTTTGGGAGATGGAAACATGAGCCCGCGAGGCGGGGTGCTCAGCGCCCCCGGCCACGTACGCGCCGAAGACCACGAACGTGTGCCGACCCGGCTTCCGACGGTCATCTATGTGCTGGCTCTGGGCACGTTCCTGATGGGCACGACCGAGTTCGTGGTGGCGGGCCTGCTGCCGGAGATCGCCGGGAACCTACGGGTGAGCGTGGGCCAGGCGGGTCTGCTGATCACCGTCTTCGCGGTCGGCATGGTCGTCGGCGCCCCGCTGATGGCGATGCTGACGCTGCGGCTGCCGAGCCGGTGGACGCTCGTCCTGGCTCTGGCCGTGTTCGCGGTCGGGCATGTGATCGTGGCGCTGACCTCCAACTTCACGCTGCTGCTGGCGGCGCGGTTCCTGACGGCGATGGCGACCGGAGCGTTCTGGGCGGTGGCCAACGTCGTGGCCGCGCGTGCTGCCGGTCCGGCCGCGAGTTCCCGCGCGCTCGGCGTGGTGGGCTCGGGCGCCATGCTCGCCAACGTCGTCGGCGTGCCAGCGGGTGCCTTCGCCGGGCAGCTGATGGGCTGGCGCGGACCGTTCTGGGCACTCGCCGCTCTCGCCGCCGCGGCCACAGTGCTGATCGCGCGCCAGGTCCCGCACGACGGCCCGGACCAGCAGGTGGTGTCGATCCGCTCCGAGATCTCCGCCCTGCGCTCCGGCCGCCTGTGGCTGGCGCTGGCGGCCTGCGCGACCACCACCGGCGGCGTGCTGTCGACGTACTCCTACATCTCGCCGCTGCTGACCGACCGGGCCCATATCGCGCCCGGCCTGGTACCGCTGGTGCTGGTCGGCTTCGGGGCCGGCGCCCTGGTGGGCTTCCTCATGGGAGGCCGCCTCGGCGACCACCGTCCCTATGCGACGACCATCGTGGCGGCAGCGGGGACCACCACCCTGCTGCTGGCGATCTGCCTGCTGTCCGGCTTTGCGATCCCCACCATCGCGCTGGTCGCCCTGCTCGGTCTGTTCGGACTCGGCGCCAACCCCGTCCTGATCTCCCTGGCCGTCCGCTTCGCGGGCCGGGCACCCACGCTGGGCTCCGCGCTGACCGTCTCGGCGTTCAATTTGGGCACCGCAGCCGGCTCCTGGCTCGCCGGCCTCACCCTTGACTCCCCTCTGGGGGCGACCGGCCCCGCGGCGGTCGGCACCGTCATCGCCGTATTGACCCTGATTCCCACGATCACGATCGCTCTCACCCAGCGCCGTCGCCCGTCGGCCTCCGTCATACGAGGCTCCGGGGATACCGACGCCGTAGGCATCACGAACCCCTGAAGCCCTTCCGGCAATGCCCCCTGCCGTGCCGCTGTGCACGGTTCATCCGTCAGAGATGTGAAGGCAGAGGTATGACAACCGATCTCCCTGAATCTGTCCCGCCCCCCACCGGATCCAGCGAGTCCCCCTCGGCTCCCAGCCGGCGCACCTTCATCGCCACCAGTACCGCGGTCGGCGGTGCCGTCGTCGCGGGCGGTGTGATCGCAGGAACGGTCCTCGGCGGATCCGAGGACGCGGCCGCCGCAGGAGCCACGCCCTCCAGCCGCGTCTCCCTGACGGTCAACGGCACCCGCCGGACCGTGACGGTGGACAACCGCACCTCTCTGCTGGACCTGCTGCGCGAGCACTTCGAGCTGACCGGCTCCAAGAAGGGCTGCAATGCCGGGGCCTGCGGCGCGTGCACAGTGCTGGTCGACGGGCAGCGGGTCAACTCCTGCCTGACACTGGCCGTGCGCCTGGAGGACGCCGAGGTCACCACCATCGAGGGCCTGGCCAAGGGCGACGAACTGCACCCGTTGCAGCAGGCGTTCATCGACGAGGACGCCTTCCAGTGCGGCTACTGCACTCCCGGCCAGATCTTGTCGGGCGTGGCCTGTATCCAGGAGGGACATACCGGCTCGCCGGAGGAGATCCGGGAGTGGATGAGCGGCAACATCTGCCGCTGCGGCTGCTACGTCAAGATCGTGCGTGCGGTCGAGCAGACCGCCGCCCGGAATTAGAGGGGCACCCCATGCATCCCTTCTCCTACACACGGGTCTCCGACACACACGAGGCTGTCAACGCCGGTAGCCGTGGCGGGCGTTACATCGCCGGGGGCACCACGCTGGTCGACCTGATGCGCGAGACCGTCGAGCGCCCCGAGACCCTCGTGGACATCTCCGGCCTGCCGCTGGACAAGGTCACCGTCACCGAGCGGGGCGGCTTGCGCATCGGTGCGCTGGTGAGCATGTCCGAGGCCGCAGCCCATCCCAAGGTGCGCACGCTGTACCCGGTCGTCTCGCAGGCGCTCGAGCTGAGCGCGTCGGCGCAGTTGCGGAACATGGCGACCATCGGCGGCAACATCATGCAGCGCACCCGGTGCACCTACTTCCGTGACGTGACCGCTGCCTGCAACAAGCGTGAACCTGGCTCGGGTTGTAGCGCCCGTGACGGCTTCAACCGGATGCACGCGATCCTCGGCACCTCCGACGACTGCGTGGCCACCCACCCCTCCGACGTGGCGGTGGCGTTCGCGGCGCTGGAGGCGACGGTGCACCTGGTCGGCCCGGACGGGGAACGCCGAGTTCCCTTCGCCGACTTCCTGCTGCGGCCCGGGACGACGCCGAAGCGTGAACACGCCCTTGGACAGGGCGAATTGATCACGGCAGTGGAGATCCCTCCGCTGCCACGTCCGCTCAAGTCCGGCTACCTGAAGGTGCGCGACCGCCAGTCCTACGAGTTCGCCCTCACGTCGGCGGCGGTCGCCCTGCATGTCCGGGGCGGGGTGATCCGGGAGGCCAAGGTAGCCGCAGGGGGAGTGGGGACCGTGCCCTGGAAGCTGCCCGCCGTCGAGGAGCACCTCATCGGCCATCGCCCCTCGGAATCGCTGTGGGCATCCGCCGCCGCGCGAGCCGCCGACGGCTCTCGACCCCTTCAGCACAACGGCTTCAAGGCCGAGTTGCTCAAGCGGACCGTCGAACGCCAGCTGCGCATCGTAGGAGGTACCAAGTGAGCCCCCAGCCGCAGGCAGCCGTGGGTGCGCCGCTGTCCCGGGTGGACGGCCGGCTCAAGGTCACGGGGAAGGCGCAGTACGCTGCCGAGCACGACAACGACGGTGCCGCGCACGCGGTCATCGTCGACGCGAGCATCGGCCGCGGCCGTATCATCTCCATCGATAGCCGTGCCGCTCTGGAACACCCTGGCGTGCTCCAGGTGATCAGCCATCGCAATGCGCCGGCGCTGCCGTACCGCGACAATCCCGGCTCCAACAACCCGCCCGGCCGTCGGCTGCGCGTCTTCCAGGACGACCGGGTGCTCTTCCACGGCCAGCCGGTCGCCGTCGTCGTGGCCACCACCCTGGAGGCCGCCCAGCACGGCGCGAGTCTCGTCAAGGTCCGCTACGACGCCGAAGAGCCCTCGACCGACCTGCACGAGGCCACGCCGGACAAGCCGACCACATACGCGCGCGGCGACGCCGAGGCCGCCCTGCGTTCCGCGGCCGTACGGCTGGACCTGACCTACGAACTGGCTCGCAACCACCACAACCCGATGGAGCCGCAGGCCACCATCGCCCGCTGGGACGGCGACAAACTGACCGTGTGGGACAAGACCCAGTGGGTCTTGGGCACACGGGATGAACTCTCCACGGTGTTCGACCTGCCCAAGGACTCGGTGCGCGTCATCAACCCGTTCGTCGGAGGGGCCTTCGGCAGCGGGCTGCGCTGCTGGCCGCACACGATCGTCGCAGCCCTGGCCGCGCGGATCATGAGCCGTCCGGTCAAGCTGGTGCTCAGCCGTCGGCAGATGTACTTCGGCACCGGCTTCCGGCCCTCCTACGAGTACCGGTTGCGGCTGGGCAGCGACAGGCGGGGACGCCTGACGGCCATGACCCACGCGATCGACTCCGAGACCTCGTCGTACGAGACATTCACCGAGACGGTCATGCCGGCAGGGCAGATGCTCTACAGCATGCCCAACGTCAGCCAGGCGTACCGGCCGGTGCCGCTGGACGTGAACACACCGCTCTGGATGCGCGGCCCGGGCTTCGCCACAGCGGCCTTCGTCATCGAGTCGGCGATGGACGAGCTCGCACACAAGCTCGGCATCGACCCGATCGAACTGCGCCGGCGCAACGAGCCGAACCAGGACGAGTCGAACGGGCTGCCGTTCTCCACCCGCCGGCTGCGTGAGTGCTACACCGTCGGCGCACGGGAGTTCGGCTGGCACCGGCGCTCGTCCCGGCCGCGTTCGCGGCGCGAGGGGGACTGGCTGATCGGCATGGGCATGGCGGTCGGCGTGTACGAGACGCAGCGCAACGCCGCTCAGGCCCGGGTCCGGCTGGACGCCGACGGCACCGCCCTGGTCGTGGCCGGTGCCAGTGACATGGGGCCGGGCACGTACACCTCCCAGACCCAGGTGGCCGCCGACGCCCTCGGGCTGACCATGCGCACGGTCACCTTCAAGCTCGGCGACTCCCTCTACCCGCCGACACCCCCGCACGGCGGTTCTCAGACCATGGCCAGCGTCGGCTCCGCCGTCCTGGACGGCTGCAACCAGGTCCGCCGACAGGCGATCGAACTGGCCGCAGGGGACCGCGAGTCGCCGCTGTACGGCGTACCGGCCGCCGACATCGTCGTACGGGGCGGGCGGCTACACGTGAAGAACAACCCGGCGCGCGGTGAAACCTATCGCACCCTGATGGCCCGCAACGACCGCCCTCACCTGGAAGCCCTGGGCTCGTTCGCCGGGGCGCCCAGCCCGGAGCGGCACTCCTTCTACGCCTACAACGCCACCTTCGCCGAGGTCGCCGTGGACGCGAACCTGGGGCTGGTGCGGGTTCGGCGGATGCTCGGGGTGTACGACGCGGGCCGGATCATCAGCCCCAAGCTCGCCGAGAGCCAGGCGATCGGCGGGATCGTGGGTGGTATCGGTACGGCCCTGCTGGAGCACACGGTCACCGATCACAGGGACGGCCGGATCGTGAACGCGAGCCTGGCCGACTACCTGGTCCCGGTCAACGCCGACGTGCCCGACGTGAAGGCGATCTACCTGGACGGCGAGGACCGTGAGGCCGACCCGCTCGGGGTGAAGGGGCTCGGCGAGGTCGTCCACGTCGGCGTGGCACCCGCCATCGCCAACGCGGTCTTCAACGCCACAGGCCGCCGCGTCCGCCAACTGCCCATCACTGCTGAGGCGTTGCTCTGACCTGAGCGCGCCCTTCGACCGGTCCGGCAGCCTGCTCCCCGTCTGGCTCCCGGGCCCCCAGGGCCGCAGCCGCGCATGCTCCCCGTCAGGCACGGCTGCGGCCCGACTTGCACCCCACGGCGAACCACGGAGAAAAGTTCATGCTCAACATCGCGGAGACCTTGCACCGGTGGTGCGGCGAGGCACGTCCCTTCGCCCTGGCGACCGTAGTCGACGTCCGTGGCAGCGCACCGCTGCCGGTGGGTACATCCGTTGCGGTGGACGAGGACGGCAACGCGGTCGGCAGCATCTCCGGCGGCTGTGTGGAGGGCGCGGTGTACGAACTGTGTCGGCAGGTGCTGCACGATCGGGGCGCGGCCCAGCGGGCCTGGTTCGGCTACTCGGACGAGGACGCTTTCGCTGTGGGCCTGACCTGCGGCGGCGAACTCGATGTCGTCGTCCAGCGCGTCGACCCCGCGAGCCAGTGGCATCTCGGAGCGGCTCTCGCGGAGGTGGCGGGCGGCCGTCCCGCGGCGCTGGCACAGGTCGTCGACGGTCCCGATGGGCTGCTCGGCGCCACCTTGAGCGTGCTCGGCGACGGTCGGCCGGTCGGCGGGACGCTGGACGACGGGCCGGTGGCACGGGCGGTGGCGGACCGAGCCAGGGCCCTGTTGCGGGCCGGACGCACGGCCCGCGTCACGCTGGGCGGGGAGGCGGACGCCTGCCCCCAGCGGCTGTCCGTGCTCGTCCACGTGGCCGCCACCCGCCCCCGCATGCTCATCTTCGGCGCGATCGACTTCGCCGCCGCCCTCAGCCAGGCCGGCCGCATACTCGGCTATCACGTCACCGTCTGCGACGCCCGGCCCGTCTTCGCCACGACCGCCCGCTTCCCGCACGCCGACGAGGTGGTGGTCGACTGGCCCCACCGCTACCTGGAACGCGCGGAGGTGGACGACCGTACCGCCGTATGCGTCCTCACCCACGACGCCAAGTTCGACATCCCCCTGCTGCGCCTGGCCCTCGGCCTTCCCGTCGGCTACGTCGGCGCGATGGGATCCCGGCGCACCCACGGCGAACGCCTGCGCCTCCTGCGCGAGGCCGGTGTCACCGCGGCCCAGATGTCCCGGCTGCGGTCGCCGATCGGCCTGGACCTCGGCGCGCGTACCCCCGAGGAGACGGCGGTCTCCATCACCGCAGAGATCATCGCTCACGCGAACCGGACGAGTGGCCTGCCGCTTTCTCAGCGCAGCGGCCCGATTCACGAAACGACTGTTCATGGGCCCGGTGATGGGCAGGCCATCGAGGAAGAATACGGAGCGGCACCCTTGCCACTGCCTGCCGGGCACGGCGTCGCGGCACCGTGATCACCGCTGGCCGACAGTGCGCAGCGGTGGGGCCGAAGGTACAGAGCCACACGGCCGTCGCGTGGATAGCGAGTTGCTGACGACGGGTGTACTGCCAGTACAGCCCACCGTGCCGCCCTCGGTCGTACGGTCGCGGGATGGACAACCGTGATCCAACGGCCACCTACCTGGGCATCTCCATGACCGTTGACACCCGGCCAGAGACGCGACGCAGGCCACCGCGGAGGCGAGGCGTCCGGCGTAGGTCTGGGCGGCGAGGTCGCTACATCGTGAGTCGTTCATGATGGACCCGGCTCCTTGACACCCCGATCCGGCGCAGCGTCCGTTGCGTGGCGAGCACGGCCGGGTTGGGCCCCACGATGACGAACTCCCCGCGTGCGACTTCTTCCTCCCGCAGAAGTGCTGAGAGTCGATCCCGGTGAAACCGGCCCACCTGGGTCGTGACCGTGAGCCGCCCCCCGCTGCGGCGTTCGTACTCGTCGAGCAGGGGGCTGTAGTACGCGTCGTCGGCGCGACGTACCGACCACAGCAGGTGGACGTGTCGGTCCGTGAGGTATTTCGCCGTCAGGCTCAGCAGCGGTGCGATGCCCGCGCCCATCCCCAGCAGCACGAGCGGCGGGTCATCGGTGCACCTGCTCAGGGCGTAGTCGAGTCGCCCGAAGGGACCCTCCAAACGCACGCGTGTGCCCGTGGTCACGGCGCCGATCTTGTGGGTGAAGTCGCCGGTCTGCCGGATCGTGAACGTGAGGACGTCGCGGCGTTCGTCCGTGACGGAGAAGGGATGCCACTCCCGTCCGGTACCGGCGTCGTCGAAGCTGAGGAAGTAGAAGTCGCCCGGCCGTGACGTGGTCGCCGTGCGGTCGAGGGCGATGGTGACCCTGCGCGTGGAGCCGTTCAGTGCGATGTTCTCCTGTACGGCCCCTACGAGGAAGGAATCCGGTGCCACCCACTTCTTCCAGACGTAGATCCCGAGCACAACCACTGTGTAGAGATCGAAGAGAGCCATGAACCAGAAGTGCTGATTCACCCGTCCGATCAGGTGGACGTGAAGCCAGATCATGAGGACGACGGCCAGGTTGAGCCGGTGGATCCACACCGACAACTGGCGTCGGAAGACGGTCTCAAGCCGGCTCTTCACCTTCAGCGCGAGACGAGACCTGTCGGTCAGCCAACCGCTCATGAACACGATGGAGTAGCACAGCACGGCCAGCGCCGCGTAGAAGCTCCAGTCTCCCAGGAGTCTTGAAAGGTCGTCCGGGGCGAAGGTGTTCTCCCTGTGCAAATACGCCGGTATGAGGGCAAGGACACCGAGCATGCCGTGAAGTGCGTAGACCGAAGGCAACCCGACGCCTCGGTCCAGCCAGGACGGCCGCACACTCAACAGGACGGCCAGGAGCCACCAGCTGTAGGCGATCAGGCCCCAGGTGATGTAGAGCCGCATGGACGGGACGTCGGCGAGTTCCAGGTTCAGGGCGAGCACGAGCGGAAGCGGGAAGATGACCGCAAAGCTCCACAGCAGCAGCTTTCGGACCATCAGAAGCCCAGCCCTTCCAGCCAGGCGTTGACCTCGCGGCGAGCGTTCCCCGGGTTGGTGTGCACCGCGGTACCGCGTGCGGAGAATCCGTCAAGGACGCGGGCCTTCGGATAGTACTGGCCGAGTACGTCCAGCGAGTTGCCGAACCCAGAGCCTTCGTGAGTGACGAAGGGGACGATCGTCCCGTAGCTCAGGTCGCGATCCCGCATGAAGGTCTGGACGACCATGGGCTGTTCGCCCCACCAGACCGGGTGGCCAAGGAAGATGGTGGAGTACTGGTCGGTGTCAGGCATGACACTCTTTGTGGCGGGAAAGATGCTCCGGCTTTCCTCTCGCTGCGCCTGTTCCACCGTCTGGTCATAGTCAGCCGGATACGGGCGGGCCGGGACGATCTCGAAAGTGTCCCCGTCGACCCTGTCGTGGATAAAACGGGCGATCTGGGCGGTGTTCCCGACCTTGATGTCGAGATCGGGGTAGTTCTTTCCGGTCTTGGAAAAATAAACGACCAGAGTTCCCTTACCGCGCTTGATCGGGTGGGGCGACCGTTTCACCGGTATCGCCAGTGAGCCGGAATCAGAAGACTTCCGCTCGTTCACGGCCAGAAGACCGCCGAAGGAGGCGGTGGCGGCTGTGATGAGTCCCAGCATTTTGCGACGTTCCATGGCGTAAACCTCAGGGCGCAATCTGTTCAGGCATGGGAGAGGAGATGAGGGCGCTCACCGTGGCGCCCGCTCAGGCGAGGCGCATGGGAAGGCGATAGTCCGTGAGCCGTCAGCCCCTGATCACCTCGAACGACGTGCCGGACTCGGCGAGTCGGCGTTGGAGCACGCGCGGATGCAGGGCCATGGCCCCCGAGATCTCCACCAGGCCGGCGTGGTTGGCGACCTGGAGCCGCTGGATCAGGTCCCGGACGTGGTCCGGCACGGCGCGGTCGAGGCCGATGCCGGGGAGGTACTTCTCTGCCAGGGCCAGTGCCGCGGCGTCAGTGCACGGATCTGTTGCGTGAGCGCCTCTGTGGGTATGTGCACGGAGTTCAGATCCGACTCGAACTCGACCGGACACCTGAACATCTCGCGGTATTCGGTGGTGGGACCGATATGACAGTGCCGCATGGTGGCCCCGGAGGGGTGCAAAATCCTCGCCCACTATCAGTCGGAAGGCGTCCATGGTCACGAAAAGGCCGTTCTCGATCCACTGGTCGCGATGTGCCGCCGGACGTACGGTCGTCGTGAGCGTGAACACCGCCGCGCGCGGTCCGTGCACCAACTCGACGCTGTCGTGGGCGCGATGTTGTGCAGATACCGTGCGACGCCGTCCACTGCCGACGCAAAGGTTTCCGCGTTATGGATGATGACGGCCACCGGACCGAGTATTTGGATGCCCTGCTCGCGCGCGAGGCGCATGCCGAAATCGGGACGGCCCAATGCTTCGGCCGCATCCGCGAGCACCGCGGCCACTGTGGCGTTCGGCAGGAACCGGTCGTAGTCTCCCTGCCGCGTCAATTGTCAAATGATCGTCGCCTGAGGGCAGGTCTGGCGCGAGGCCGCTCCATGGCTGCGGCCGGGCTGTCCGCCTGTGGTTGGGGCGGGGGTCCCGCTGGGACCGGGGAGGTCTCAGCGGAGGCCGCTCGGGGGGCACACCAGGGTCCTGCCGGTGTCACACCAGGTTCTTGGTGAAGAACTCGTCCAGCTTGCCGAACGGGATCAGGTCGGTCCTGTCGTACAGGTCGACGTGGCCGGCGTTCGGGACGACATGGAGTTCCTTGGGTTCGGCCGCCAGCTTGTAGGCGTCCTCGCTGAAGTAGCGGGAGTGGGCGTTCTCTCCCGCGACGAACAGGATCGGCCGGGGCGAGATCCACGGGAGGTGGCTCAGGAGCGGAAAGTTCATGAACGACGGGGTGCTCGTCACCGTGAACGAGGCGATCGCGTTCGGGTGGTAGCCGCGCGGCCGGGAGTAGAACTCGCCGAACTCGACGGCGATGGCGTGGGTGTCCTCGTCCCATTCCAAAGGTGCGCCGCGCGGGGTCAGCGCGGGGGCGCCGCCCTCGAATTCGGCGTACCGCTGCTCGGCGGCCGCGTCGAGCGCGGCGGCGCGCGCCTCGTCGGTAAGGGAGCCGTACAGGCCCTCGGAGGTAAGCCTGTGGATGTCGTACATGACGACCGGTGCGACGGCCTTGATGCGCGGGTCGGCCTGAGCGGCGCTGAGGGCGAATCCGCCGCTGCCGCAGATGCCGATCACGCCGATGCGCTCCCGGTCGACGAAGGTGCGGGTGCCGAGATAATCGACGGCGGCGCTGAAGTCCTCGACGAAGATGTCGGGAGAGGCCACGTGGTGCGGTTCGCCACCGCTGTAGCCGTTGTAGGACGGGTCGAACGCGAGAGCGATGAATCCGCGCTTGGCCATGTTCTGGGCATAGATGCCGGGGCCCTGCTCCTTCACGCCGCCGAACGGCGCGCCGACGATGATCGCCGGATGCTTCCGGGACTCGTCGAAGTCCTTGGACCGGTAGAGGTCCGCCGCGACGGTGATTCCATACCGGGTCTTGTACGTCACCGAGGTGCGCGTGACGTCGGCGTCGAGGTCGAAGATGTAGTTGTCCTGCAGGGTCATCGGCCGTGCCCTTTCCTTGACTGTCACTTTTAGTAGTCAGGGTGTCGCCATTTGTGATGGCTGGCTCTGATGGCTTCAGTACAGGCGATGGCCGGACGGGGCGGAAGGCACTGCTGAAAGGTGTAATGGCAGGGCACCCCTCCGTCCGGGAAGGCCGCCTAGCCTGGGAAGAGTGGACACCCGTAGCGAGATCCGAGAGTTCCTGACCTCACGCCGATCCAAGATCACACCGCAGCAGGCGGGTCTGATCTCCTACGGCGCCCGTCGGGTCCCCGGCCTGCGCCGGGCCGAGGTCGCCCAGCTGGCCGGGATCAGCGTGGAGTACTACTCCCGTCTGGAACGCGGCGACCTGTCCGGGGTCTCCGGGCAGGTACTGGATGCTCTGGCCCGCGCGCTGCGACTGAACGACGACGACCGCACCCATCTGGACGATCTCGCCCGCGCCGCCGGTCCGGCGCGGGGCCGTCGTCGCGCTGATCCACAGACGGTAAGGCCCGGTATCCAGCGGCTGCTCGACTCGCTCACCGGCCCGGCGCTCGTCATGAACGGCCGCACCGACCTCCTGGCCGCCAACGCCCTCGGTCGCGCCTTGCTCGCCCCCGTGATCGACGCGGCCCGCGGCGCCACCCCCAACCACGCCCGGTTCCTGTTCCTCGACCCCCGCGCCAACCAGTTCTGGGGCGACTGGGAACGCGCCGCCGATGAGACCGTCGCCCTTTTGCACGCCCAAGCCGGCCGCGATCCCTACGACAGGACCCTTACCGACCTCGTCGGCGAACTGTCCACCCGCGACGAGACCTTCCGCACCCGCTGGGCCCGCCACGACATCCGCCAACACCACCAAGGCGCCAAACCCCTCCATCACCCCCTCGTCGGCGAACTCCACCTCACCTACGAACCCCTCGAACTGGCCGCCGACAACCTCACCCTCATCGCCTACGACGCCCAGCCCGGCAGTGACTCGGAAGACAAACTCCGCCTCCTGGCCAGCTGGACCATCGACAACGGCCACGAACAACCCCGGCAAACCGCCCGGCGGCCGGCAGATCCAAACTGAGCGCCCCGGCCTGGGCTGCCTGATCCAGGCCGGCGCGAACGCCGCTACCCGGCAGGGCGGTCAAAGAAATACTGCTGGCCGACTGCCGACTGCCACCAATTGCGCTACGGGCAGGCCCGCGTTGCGGTGCTGCTCGCGTCCGAGCCGGAGGTTTCCGCCGACCTCGTGCGTGACCTTCTCGACGCGCTGAACGCGCATCGCCCTGACGAGCAGGATCTTCTCCTGGAGACGCTGCGGGGTTGGTACGACGCCAAGGGATCGACCGCCGAGGCCGCGAAGAGGCCGCACTGTCAACCCAACGCCGTTCGCTATCGACTCGCGAAGCTGCGTGGGGCAACCGGCCGGAAGCTGACCGAGCCGATCAACGTGGCCTATCTGTACCTGGCCATGGAGGCGCACCGCCCGCTTTCACCGCGTGACACAGCAGCATGGGTTTCCAGCGTCGGGCCCCGATTGGGAACTGACGCATCAGCGGCAGAAGTTGCGCAACCGTTGATGATCAACTGCTTGCGCAGGGCACCAGGGCTGTCGGCGTGAACGGCGGATCAGCTGGAGGCGGTCAGGGAGCGCAGTTGGGCGAACGACTGGCGCATGGCATCGCGCAGGTCGAGGTCTTCGGTGGCGTCGACCCATCGTTGGAAGGCGACGCGGAACACGGCAAGGCCGGTCTCGGAGGCCAGGCTAGCCTCTGCGTCGCCGATGCCTCGCCGTCGCAACCCGTCGGCGAGTGCGGCCGACATATACGCCTGCTTGATCAGTTCGCGTTCGCGGAGGTTGGCGTCGGCCATGATCACCGTGTGTCGCTTCTGCGCGAGCTCACGGTCGCTTCCGATCATGCCGGCGGCGGTGTCGAGCGCGGCCGCGACGGCGTCCAGTGTCGACACTGTGGGGAGCGCCGCATCCAGCGTGGCGAGTGACTTCTCCAACAGCTCAGACGATTCGTCGAAGAGGACTTCGCGCTTGTCGGCGAAGTGGCGAAAGAAGGTACGCACTGTGACGCCGGCTCGTTCGGCAATGTCGGCCGCCATCGTCTGCTCGAAGCCATGTTCGAGATACAGGGCTAGCGCGGCCTCGCGCAGCCGGTCTTTGGCTCCTGGCTCCCATCGTCCCATGCCCTGAGTCTAGGCGTTGCCGATCGGTGAACCACCAAGTGATGTCATCAGGTGACATCAATCTGGTACGGTGATGTCACCTGATGACATCGGCACGGGAAGGGCCTCACCATGACGACGATGAAGCGCATTCAGTACCACCAGTACGGCGGACCTGAGGTGATGCGGTTCGAGGACTTCGAGCCGAGACGGCCCGGCTCCGGCGAGGTTCGGGTCCGTGTGAGGGCAGCGGCAGCGAACCCGATGGACTGGGGCCTCCGCGGCGGCCACTTGAAGGTAATGACCGGCCGGAAGTTCCCGCGTGGAGTGGGCAACGACTTCGCGGGCGTCGTGGAAGCGGTCGGCGACGGCGTCACTCGGCTCAGCGTCGGCGACGAAGTGCTCGGCTTGGCAGGCATAAAGGCGTCAGGCGCGTTCGCCGAGGTGGTCGTCGCCGAGGAGGAGGGGGTCGTGAAAAAGCCGGCGAACCTCTCTTGGGAGGAGGCCGCCGCGATTCCCACTGTCGGACTCACCGCCGTCCAGGCCATGGTTAACAAGGGCAAGCTGCGAGCCGGGCAAGCGGTCTTCATCCACGGCTGTCTCGGCGGAGTCGGCCGCGCTGCCGCACAGATCGCCTTGATGCACGATGTCTCCGTGGCAGGCAGCTGCCGCGGTACCGCCATCGAAGAGGCACACGGCCTCGGTATCACCCCGGTCGTCGACTTCGATTTCGACGCGACAAAACTCGCAGGGCGATTCGACGTCGTCTTCGACACCGCGGGCACGTTGCCGATCAGCGCTGCGCGGACGCTGCTGCGACCTGGCGGTCGCATCATCGACATCAACCCCACGCCCGCGAAGTTCGTGAGAAGCGCCATGCCAGGCCCGTACCAGGTGCTGATGGCGAAAACCATCGCGGCGGATATCGAAGAGGCCGCGCGGGCCGCTGGGAAGGGGACGCTGCGGTTGCCGATCGCACGCACGGTGCCGCTCAGCGAGGCGATCCCAGCGCTCAAGGAACTCGAACGCAACCGCACGCCCAAGGGTGGCAAACTCATCATCACGATCGATTGACCGCTGCCTGCGGGGCGCGGTGTGCTGGAAAGCCCCTCGCCTGGCCGCCCTCGCGATCTGCTCCGCCGACGCCGACCAGCCTCTGAGCGCGTCAGCCGGATCATGTCCGGCGATCCGGGTTCCTCGGCAGAGACGGCGAAGCAGATCGCGAGATGGGCCAGGGCGAGGGCGGTGAACCGGTGCCAGGAGGTTCACCAGCGGTAGGTGCTGATTGAGGCCGCGTTGATGCGGGTGAACCGGGCGTCCCGGGCCGGATGGCCCGCGCCTTCCGTCGTCTTGGCGGTGCCCTGCGTGCTGTGGCCCGGGGTGTACAGCGGGCGACGCGCTCTCGTTGAGGCTGGCCTTGAGTAGTCAGCGCCGAGGCCGGTCCCAGCTCGTACATCCAGACGTGTGTGGCAGGCAGGATCCTGCGCTCGGTTCGGTGCAGGCAACGGAGACAACGAGCACCCCGCCGCACAGCCGTGCCACCGCGTCGTCGCGGTGACCCTGTTTGTCTGGGCGTCTTGAATGTGCTTGAGAGCCATGCGCGTCCTCCCGGGTCAAGACGCCCTGAGTATGCCGGTGCTGAGCCGAGCCCAGACTGTCTTCCCGGTCGGGGTTCTGCTGCATCCCACGGCGTGGGCAAGTGAGCGGACGATGTCCAGGCCGCGACCGTGTTCGCGCTCGGATGAGTTTTGCGGTGTCCAGAGTTCGACGGGGGATGTACATGCGTCGGTGACCGATATGGCCAGTTCGTGGTCGAAGGTCGTGAGGTTCAGGTCCAGCGGCCCGGTGCGGGTGTGCAGGGATGCATTGGTCACGAGTTCTGAGATGACGAGGACGGCGTCCTGGACCAGATCCTCAGGGACCCCCCATGCGCGCAGGACCGTGGCGGCGTGGCAGCGGGCTGCCGGGGCTGCTCGTGGTTCGTGGTCGAGTGGCATGTGACTGCTGAGGAGGGTGGGGTTGCGATGCCCGGGCGCGGTGCGGTCGGTCGTCGTCTTCATGGGGGACCTCGCTTGGGGTGGCGCGGTGCTGTGCGTGGTGTGGTCGAGGGAGGGGCGGTCGATCCTTTCCTGGTGCGCCGTTGCGTTACAGAGTTTGTGCGGGAGAGCGGGGAGTTGTGCGGTGTGGGCGTGCGGGAGGGCTACCCGTCGTGGCCCTGTCTTGACAGGTTGTGGGCCGTTTTCAGCGGGGCGCCGGTGGCGGCGGTGACCGTTTCGACGGAGACGCCGGGGGCGGTTTCGGTCAGGACCAGGCCGTCAGGCGTGACATCGATGACTGCGAGGTCCGTGATGATGCGGTCCACGACGTGCCTGCCGGTCAAGGGCAGGGTGCATCGCTCGAGGATCTTGTGGGAGCCGTCCTTGGTCACGTGTTCCATCATCACGATCACCTTGCGGGCTCCGTGGACCAGGTCCATGGCGCCACCCATCCCCTTGACCATCTTGCCGGGGATCATCCAGTTGGCCAGGTCGCCGTCTGCCGAGACTTGCATGGCTCCGAGGACGGCGGTGTCGATGTGGCCGCCGCGGATCATGCTGAAGCTCGTGGCGGAGTCGAACAGTGCGGCGCCCGGGAGGAGGGTGACGGTTTCCTTGCCGGCGTTGATGAGGTCGGGGTCGACGCCGTCGTCGCTGGGATAGGGCCCCGTGCCGAGGATTCCGTTCTCGCTGTGGAGGACCACCGTCACGTCGGACGGCAGGTGATTCGGCACCAGCGTGGGCAGCCCGATGCCGAGGTTGACGTACTCGCCGTCGTTCAGTTCGGTCGCGACCCGAGCGGCGAGCTGGTCATGTGTTCTGGGCACGGGAATCCTCCTTGGGGCGCGTGGTGCGGCGCTCGACGTGCTTCGCCGTGGCTTGCTCCGGGCTCAGAGGGACGACGCGCTGTACGAAGATCCCGGGCGTGTGGACGGCGCGCGGGTCGATCTCGCCGGGTTCGACGAGCTGTTCGACCTCGGCGATGGTGATACGCCCGGCGGCTGCGGCCAGGGCGTTGAAGTTGCCGGCCGACTGGTTGAACAGGAGATTCCCGTGGCGGTCCCCGACGGCGGCGTGCACCAAGGCGAAGTCGGTGACGATCGCCTGTTCCAGGATGTACTCCCGGCCGTGGAAGGTACGGGTCTCCTTGACCGGGGAGTACAGGGCGATGCTGCCGTCGGGGGCGAACCTCCACGGCATGGAGCCGTCGGCGACGTGTGTGCCCACTCCTGCCGGGGTGTAGAAGGCGGGTATGCCCGCGCCCCCGGCCCGCAGCCTTTCCGCGAGAGAGCCCTGGGGAACGAGTTCGACCTCCAGTTCACCAGTCAGGTACTGCCGCTCGAACTCTTTGTTCTCCCCGACGTAGGAAGCGGCCACGCGGGAGATGCGGTGCTGCTGCAGCAGCCGGCCGAGGCCGATCTGGTCGACACCGCAGTTGTTCGACGTCACGTCCAGCCGGTCGACGCCTGCGGCGAGGAGGGCGTCGATGAGGACGGAGGGGATGCCGCAGAGACCGAACCCACCCACAGCCAGGCTTGCGCCGGCGGGGATGTCCGCGATCGCCGCGGCCGCGTCGCGGTACACCTTGCCCGAGTTCACGCCGCTGTCCTCCCGTCGAGCTTTTGGAGGGTGGCGTCGATCCAGTCGGTGACGTAAGCGCTCACGTGCGGCAGGTGATCGAGGCCGACGTGTTCGGCGCCGCCTTCGGCAGGCTCGAAGACGCGCAGTTCCCGCTTGGGGCTGTTCACTGCCTGTTCGTAGGACCGGTGGGCGTATGCGACGGGGATCTGCCGGTCGTTCTGACCGTGGCAGACCAGGAACGGCACCGTGATCTTCTCCACGACGCCGTCGAGGTGGACGTCGTCGGCGAAGTCGATGAAGGTATCGAGGTCGTCATGGCCCCACACCCACAGAACGTGTTGCCAGTAGTGCGGTACCGGGCGTTCGCCCTCTTTTTGCAGGCGGCGGCGCTGGACGGCTCCCCAGTTGTGGTTGGCGCCCCAGGCGACGGCGAAAGCGAGTCGCTGTTCGAAGGCGGCGGCGCGTGGCGCGTAGTACCCGCCCAGTGACCAACCCACGATGCCGATCCGGTCGTCTCGGACATCGGGACGGGTCTGGAGGTAGTCGACACAGGCGGCGGCCCACACTTCGGTGTCGATCCGTGCGGTCAGGCCGTCGACGCGCAGCGCCTCGCCGCTGCCGGGGCAGTCCACAGCCAGGGTGGAGATCCCTCGGGTGGCGAGTTCCGAGGGGAAACCGGACAGGTACATGTGTTCCTTGGTGCTGTCCAGCCCGTTCCACATGATCACGACCGGCGCGGGGGCGCCGTCGGTGGTGGTCGCCTGTGTGAAGTAGCCCGGCAGGGTGCCGCCCTCGTAGGGGATGGCGACGCGGCGGGTGGCGGGGTCCACCAGGTCGAAGGAGCGCTGCATGAGATCCAGGCAGCGCCGGTAGGTGTCCAGCCGTCCCGGGTCACCGACGGCCTGCATGCGTTCGGCGTTGACGAGGTAGTTGGCGGCTCGCGCGTACATCTGGCCCGCAGTGCGCGAGCGTCCGGCCTGCAGGGCTTCGTCGGCCTGTTTCACCATGGAGTCGACGAGGTCGGTCCAGGCGGCGAGGAATTCGCGGGTGCCCACCTCCGCTCCGCGGGAGGCGATGTCCCGGACGGGGCGGCAGGCGCGGTCCACCTCGTCGATGAGGCCGCCGCTGTTCAGGGCGGCGACGACGCCGAGATTCCACACGTAGTTGTCAGGGAAGTACTCGAACATGGATCAGTGCTCTTCTCATGTACGGCGGGATGTTGTCAGAGGGAGTGGGCCCGCAGGGCGTCGCTGATGGACTTGACCCCGCCGTGGGCGGTCATGCCGCCGTCCACGGGGATTTCCGCCCCGGTGATGAAGGAGGCGTCGTCGCTGAGGAGGAAGGCGACGAGAGGGGCGACCTCATCCACGGTGCCGGTGCGGCCCAGCGGGGTCTCTGCCACGTTGGCGTCGCGGAAGACCGCGGGGGCCGAGGCGGTCATGGGTGTCTCGATGAATCCGGGATGGATGGTGTTCACGCGGATGGCCCGGGGGCCGAGTTCCAGACAGGCCACCTTGGCAACGCCGCGCAGCGCCCACTTGCTGGCTGTGTAGGCCAGGGGGTAGTGCGCGGTGAGGGCTGCCACTGACCCGACGACGACGATGGAGCCGCCCTCGGTCATGTGCGGGATGAGCGACTGGATGGCATGGAGGGTGCCGGTGACGTTGACGTCCTGGACGCGGGCGAGGTCGTCCTGCGTCAGGTCGCCCAGTCGGGCCCGCCAGGTGACGCCCGCGTTCGCCACGAGACCGTGGACGATTCCGTGCCGCTGGGCCACCTCTTCTGCCAGTGACGTCCAGCCGGCGGCGTCGGTCACGTCGAGCCGCCGGTAGCGGACGCCGGGCAACTCCTCGGCGGGCCGGTCGGTCAGGTCGACGGCCCATACGTGGGCGCCCTCCGCGAGGAGCCTGCGGGCCTCGGCGGCTCCCTGGCCTTGGCCGGCTCCCGTGACGACGATGACCTTGCCGGCCAGCCGCCCGGTCATCGTGTCCTCCGGCGGGGACGCGGTCGTGCCGGTGGAACCGGCGGCAGGGGTCTGCCCTCGATGACTCTGTTCCTGAGGGTGCCGATGCCCTCGACGGTCATCTCGACGATGTCGCCCGGTCGCAGAGGGGGCGGGTCCGTCGCTCCGCGGCGTCCCCACAGTTCGGCCAGGCAGCCGCCGTTGCCACAGGTGCCGGAACCCAGAACGTCGCCGGCGCGCACCCAGGTGTCCCGGGAGGCGTAGGCGATCATGTCCTCGAAGCGCCAGCCCATGTTGGACAGCAGGTCGCGGCCGATCTGAGTGCCGTTGACGGACACGGACATGCCCAGGGCGAGGAACCCGTCCTCGTCCCTGAAGGGTTCCAGTTCGTCGGCGGTGACCAGCCAGGGTCCGAGGGTGCTGGCGAAGTCCTTGCCCTTGGCTGGGCCGAGTGTCACCTTCATCTCGCGCCGCTGCAGGTCCCGCGCCGACCAGTCGTTGAGCACGGTGTAGCCGAAGATGTGCCGGCCCGCCTCGTTGGGCGAGAGGCAGGTCCCGTCCCTCCCGACGACGGCGGCCACCTCCAGCTCGAAGTCGAGCAGCTGGGAGGCGCCGGGAACGGGTACATCGTCACGGGCGCCGACCAGAGAGTGCGGATTGGTGAAGTAGAAGGTCGGGGCCTCGTACCACTCCGGGACGACGCCGCCGCCCGTTCCGACACTGGCGACCACGCCCTCCACGTGCTCCTCGAAGGTGACGAAGTCCCGCACCGACGGAGGTGTCAGGGGCGGCAGCGGGCGTGCACCGGCCGACGGCAGGGGGGCGTCTGCCAGGGCCGACGCCCCGATGGCCAGGGCCTCATCGAGCCCGCGCCGGACGAGGCCGAGGACGGTCAGATCTCCGGGCAGGGGGTGCAGGCCGGCATCGCCGACGACACCGGCACGCACTGCCCCACCGGGGAGTTCCCACGTGGCGAATCGCATCAGACCGGAGGCTCCGAGAACAGGGGGTCGGGTGAGTTCCAGAGCTTCTTGGTGATGAGCTCACCCATCGGGTCGGCCAGACCCCACTGGTCCTGGTTCTCGGGCCGGCTGATGTCGTAGACCGTGGGGTGCCACGTGTCCTCGTCGACCGTTTCGATGCCGTACGTGAATTCGTGGCCGTTTCCGTGGGGGTCGAGGAAATACATGAACACGTTGTCGCCCGCCATGTGCCGGCCCGGGCCCCAGACCTTTTCCGCCCCGGCCCGTACGGCCCGGCCCCCGGCGCGCAGCCACTCCTCCAGGCCCCTCATCTCGAAGGAGACGTGGTGCACGGATGCGTGGGGTGCACGGGCGATGGCCAGGTTGTGGTGGCGGGGGTTGCAGCGCATGAAGTGCATGACGCCGCCCATGTTCGGGTGCTGCAGAGAGTCGGACAGGGCGAACCCGAGGTGCTGCTCGTAGAAGGTCCTGGTCCGCTCGATGTCTGGGGAGTTGAGGACGACATGTGCCAGCCGGACCGGGACGGCCTCGCGCTCCTCGACCTTTCGGTGCTTGCGCGCCTCGACGTCGCTGGAGACCTCCACGACATGGCCGTCCACATCGAAGAAGCGGAAGCCGTAGCCGCCGCCAGGCGTCTGCAGCGCATGCGGTTCGCTGACCAGCTGCACACCTGAGGTGCCGAGGCGCTCGGCGAGCGCGTCGACGTCCGCGGCGTTCGCGGCTCCGAAGGCGATCAGATCCAGGCGCTTGTCGTCGGCCTGGCGAAGGCGCACGACGTACTGTTCGGGCGAGCCCTCGGCGGCGAAGAAGGACAGGTCTTTCTCCTCGGCGGTGTGGGTCAGTCCCCATGTGTTCCGGTAGAACTCGACCTGCTTCTTGTAGTCCGGGACGGCGAGATCGACGTGCCGGAGATGAGTGATGAGTCGACTTGTCATGTCGTCTCCTGCGGTGGGTGGGGTGTCAGCGGGCGGGGGAGGCGCGGCACATGGTCAGGCGGGTTCGCTGACCAGTGCGGCGAGCTCATGCATGAGCGCGGGGACGTCGCCCTGGACACCGTCCAGGAGCCACTGGCCCAGTTGGTTGGATGCCTCGACGACCCAGCGGGCGCGAGGAAGCCGGCGTTCGGTGAACGCCTTCCACAGCGCGTCGTCCACCCGGTCGGCCATGAGGAGCAGTTCGCACAGGACGTCGGCGTCCTCCAAGGCCATGGCCGCACCCTGGGCGAGAGTGGGCGGGCACGCGTGCGCCGCGTCACCGATCAGTACGACGCGACCGCGATTCCACGCACCGTCCAGCAGGTGCGTCTCGAACCACGTGTAGTTGATTTTGTCGGGGTCGGTGATGCCCTCGCGGATCTCGTCCCAGGGACCGTGGTAGGCGCCGGCCAGTCGCCGCAGCGTGGACAGCTTCTCCTCGGGGCTGAGCCCGGTCCGGTCGGAGGCCGCCTCAACGATGTAGGCGTACGACGAGTCCTTGCCCGTCGGGCAGTAGCCGGCGATGTAGGAGGGGCCGCCGTAGATGAGATCGGTGCGGGTCACATCAGCCGGGCGTGCACCGTGGATACGCCAGATGGCCATGCCGGTGGCTCGGGTCTCCAGTTCCACGCCGAGCATGGCGCGGGTGGTGGAGCGGATGCCGTCGGCGCCGACCACCAGGTCGTAGCGGTCGCTGGTGCCGTCGGAGAAGTCGACGTCGACGCCGTTCTCGTCCTGGGTGAGGCGGGTGGCGGTGACTCCGTACTGGAGGTTGGTTCCGCTCTGCGAAGCGTTCTCGACGAGGAGGCGCGCCAGGTCGGGGCGGAGCATGCCGAGAACGGCCGGCAGGTCGGGGCCGCCTGTCTTGGCGTCGGGGATCTCCGCCAGCAGCGTGGCGTGCGCGTCGGGGGCGCGCAGGCCGAGTCCGTCGTACGGATACCCCTGGCTCAGGGCTTCGTCCAGGATGCCCAGGCGGCGCAGGATCCGCAGGGCGTTGCCCTGCAAGGTGATGCCTGAGCCCAGTGTGTACAGGGACGGCTTGACCTCGACCAGGTCGACGTGCAGCCCTTCCCGGGACAGGAACGCCGCGGTGGCGGCACCGGCGGCTCCGGCCCCTATGACGAGGACCTTCTGAACTGCGGGCAATGTGTACTCCTCAACATGAACAGGGTCGGACACCCCTGGTGGGGCGAGGGCACTACTTGACGGCGATGGGATTCACCGGGCTGCCCACGGCTCCGGTGACGGGCAGGGGAGCCGCCGTGAGCCAGAACTCGTACACCCCGTCCTCGGCGCAGTCGGCGGCAAGTGCGTCCAGGTCCCACATCTCACCGATGAACAGACCGATGTGAGGGATCGCCACCTGGTGCAGTGGCTGGAAGGAGCCGGGGAATTCGTTGGGCCTAACCTCGAAGCCCCAGGTGTCGGTGGCGATACCGGCGATCTCGGAGGAGTGCAGCCAGTCCGCGGTGGAGAAGGACAGCCCCGGCGCCGCGCCTCCCGCGTACTCTCCCCACCCGTCACGGCGGGCACGGGCCAGCTGGCCCGTGCGCACCAGCACCAGGTCTCCTGTGCCGACCCGGGAGGAAAGCCCTTGCGAGGCCGCGGTGAGGCGGAGGTGCTCGGTGGTGATGGCGAAGCCGTCCGGCAGCTCTCCGTCCTCGCCCAGGGCGCGTCCGACGTCGAGCAGGACCCCACGGCCGGCGATCAGGTCGCGAACGGTCTCGATCCCCGTCACCCGGTCACCCCCGCTGGTGACGACCTGGGACGCCGGCCGGTCGTTGTAAGCGCGTCCGTGATCGAAGATGTGCCCGAGACCGTCCCACTGTGTGGAGCACTGCAGGGGCATGAACACCACGTCGTCGGCGCCTGCGAAGCCGTGCGGGAATTCCGCCGGCCCGAACTCGGCGTCCAGCCCGCTGGAGAGCATCGTGTGCACGGGGTTGACGCGCTTGCGCCACCCGCGCTGAGGCCCCTCTGCGTCGAAGAGCTGGGCCAGGGAGAAGCTCCGCCCCCGCCGGACCAGCCGCGCACCCTCGACGCGTTTGCTCTCGTCCAGATGGTTCAGTGTGCCAAGGACGTCCCCGGCTCCCCAGCGGCCCGCGTTCGAGCACCGACGAGCGACATCGGCGATGGCGTCCTCGATATCGGTCTCACTGATGTTGTTGATCTGGACTGCGGGCTGCTCTGCCATGTGCTTCTCCCTCGCCATACGCGGGCTCTTGATTACGGTGCTGGATGCGCCACGTTTCGGGAAGATGAACTTTGGTATGGTGATCATCGGTCTCATCTATGACCACGGCCAGGTGCCGCCCGATGTCATCAGCGCGTACTGCCGAAGTGCACGCGGACAGGGCAGGAACGAAGGGAGCGCTTCGGTGTCCTCGCGTCGGCAGGACCTCAACCTGCTTCTTGCTCTCAATGCCCTGTTGCAGGAGCGCAGTGTGACCCGCGCCGCGGACAAGCTGGGCCTGGCCCAGCCGACCCTGTCCGCCTCGCTCGCCCGCCTGCGCAGGCACTTCGACGACGAGCTGCTCGTACGCTTCGGCAACGAGTACCGGCTCACCCCACTGGCTGTCCGGTTGCGCGACCGTGCCGAGATCGCCCTCGGTGAGGCCGACAGGGTCTTCCACAGTCGGGCGGACTTCGACCCCTCCCGCAGCACCCGCGAGTTCAAGCTGCTGGCCAGTGACTACGCGCAGACCGTGATCGGCGGACCTCTCGCCGACCTCCTGGCGCGGGAGGCACCGGGAACCCGCCTGAGGTTCACCTCGATCACGACGGCAGTCCTCGACACCCTGGAACAGTCACTCCTCACGCACGACCTGCTGCTCCTGCCGCACGGGTTCGTCGCCGACATGCCCTACCAGGACGTCTTCGAGGACGAGTGGATGTGTCTGGTCGCCTCCTCCAACGACGCCGTCGGGGAGTCCCTCACCGTCGAGGATCTGCGCCGCCTGCCCTGGGTCGTCTCGTACTCGGGGCCCACCGCGGCAACGCCGGCCTGGCGGCAGATCCGTATGGCCGGCATCGAGCCTCGCCCCCAGGTCGTCACGGAGAACTTCCTGAGCGTGCCTGACCTGGTTGCCGGATCCCCTCGCATCGCCCTCCTGCAGAAGCGGCTGGTCAACCGCCTCGGCGCGCGCTCGGACGTCCGTGCCCTGCCCTGCCCCTTTCCGGCGGGCCGTCTGGTGGAAGGCATGTGGTGGCACCCAGGCAAGGGCGACGAGCCGGAGAGCCTGTACCTCAGGCAGTCGATTCTCAGCGCACTGAAGCACTGAGGCCGCCTGTCTCTGCCACGTGTCGACGAGAGCCGGAGCGCCCGGCACGGACGGACGCAACCTGCGGGCAGCCGGGAGGCGTGGTCCGGACCGGAATGGTCTGGGACGCCGAGTAAGAGCCGGTCACGCTGCGTCCGCCCCGGTACAGCGCGATACCTACGTGCGGCTCAGTGCGAGGCAGCGTCCGACGACGGAGAGGTTGTGCCGGGTGCGGTGCCCTCGCGGCTGCCGTCACCGACCGGAGACGTCCTGGGCAATCTCGGCATCGGTCATCTCCTCATGTCCTGGCTGGTCACACGGGGCACAGACGGAATGGTGTGTTCCTCCGCCATCCGATTCAGCCGATACCGCATAGGCCAAGGCGAGATTCCCGTTCCTCACGCTCTGGCCGGCGAGCAGGCGTCACCGGGACGGCGAGGGCGTCAGCGTCCCGCTGATCTCGGGTGGAAGCGTCGGGCGGGCTCCGCTCCGGAGACGTGGCCGTCCAGCTGGCGAGAACTCCTCAAGTCGCGTGTACCACTCGGTGCTCACGCCCGCGAGGACGGCCACTCCCTCCTGGCGCAGCTCGGCACCCGGCGTCACCTACTGGTGGGCAGACCGACCTGCTCGGGCGTGAGCTGGGCGCGTCGGCGGGCGACGAAGTTGCGGATGTCGGCACGGTTGTCGGGGCTGCGGTCCATGCCTTCAACGCTACGGCCCATGTCACGAGGGTGGGGGGTTGAGCTTGTACCCCCTATAAACGCAGCCTGCCGCCCACGCGGCAGGGGCGGTTTCCTGGGATACGCGCTACGAATCCCCCCACGGAGCCGATCAATGACGAAGCGAGGAGAGCCCCCGACGCCCCCGCCGAGGCATGCTTCGGCGAGCTCGGACGACCGAAGCCGGCCGCGTAATCCCGGCCCGCTCCTAGTCGTCCGCCGTGCGCTCGGGCAGCCGGGGTCGTGCCATCGGTCGTGGCCCCGCGGTGAGCGCGCTCCTGCCGCTGGGGCTCTGCCTGCTGTCAGGACAGGCCGCGCTCACGATCGTGCTGGTCGTCCTGCTGTGTCCTTTCGGGCTCAGCGCGAACCCGGTGCTCATCGCCCTGGGCGGCCGCTTCGCGGCCAAGGTCCCACCCTGGAGTCCGCGCCGACGGTGTCGGCGTTGATCCTCGGCACCGCCATCGGCCCCCACGATCGCCATCGCGCTCGCCCGGCGGCGCAGCACGGCGCCACAGGCCCCAGCGCGCGGATATGAACAAAGTCTCCCAAAATAATCGATACACACAGATCAAGGAGATCCACCTATGCGTGGAGTAGTGATGCACACGGCCGGCGACGTCCGCGTCGAGGACCGTGACGACCCGAAGATCATCGAGCCCACCGACGCGATCGTGAAGCTGACCGCGACGTGCATCTGCGGCTCCGACCTGTGGCCGTACCGCGGTATCGAGCCCGCCGACCACACGCTCATGGGCCATGAGTACGTGGGCGTGGTCGAAGAGGTCGGCTCCGCGGTGAAGACCGTCAAGCCCGGAGACTTCGTCGTCGGCTCGTTCGTCATCTCCGACAACACCTGCGAGATCTGCCAGGCCGGCTTCCAGTCCAAGTGTGTGCACGCCGAGTTCGTCCACGCGGGGATCGGCACCCAGGCCGAGAAGGCCCGTATCCCGCTGGCCGACGGCACCCTCGTCGCCACCCCGGGGCAGCCCGACCCGGAGCTGATCCCCGCTCTCCTCGCCGCCTCCGACGTGCTGGGCACCGGCTGGTACGCCGCCGTCGCCGCCGAGGCCGGCCCCGGCAAGACGGTCGCGGTCGTCGGCGATGGCGCGGTCGGCCTGATGGCCGTCCTGGCCGCCAGGCAGCTCGGCGCGGAACGCGTCATCGCCATGTCCCGCCACCCCGAGCGGCAGAAGCTGGCCCGCTACTACGGCGCCACCGACATCGTCGAGGAACGCGGCGACGAGGGCGTCGCGAAGATCAAGGAGCTCACCGGCGGATACGGCGCGCACTCGGTCATCGAGGCGGTCGGCACGCAGGAGTCGTTCATGCAGGCCGTCGGCGCCACCCGCGGCGGCGGGCACATGGGCTACGTGGGCGTGAACTACGACGTGAAGATCCCTGGCATCCAGCTGTTCTTCGCCGGCATCCACACCCTCGGCGGCCCCGCACCCGTGCGCCGGTTCCTGCCCGACCTGATCCAGCTCATCTGGGACCGCAAGATCGACCCCGGCAAGGTTTTCGACCTCACCCTGCCCCTGGAGCAGGCAGCCGAAGGCTACAAGGCCATGGACGAACGCCGCGCCACCAAGGTGCTCCTCACCCTCTGAATCCGTTTGCCGCACGCCCTCGGGGCCCTGGTAGGGGCTCCGGGGGCATTTGTCTGTACCGCCCGCTTCGGGCGGCTACGTTCGCCTGTAGGCAAGGCCGTGGCATCCCCGCATGCGAGAGACCTGCTGGCGTTCAGCCTGCCGTGCGGCCCAGGTCCCGCGTTGGCGGCCCCCGACTCGTGGTCCACGGCAGTCTCGCCCTCTGGCGTGCGCAGGCAAGCGACTGCCTACAGGCCCCTCTGGACCATCCCCGCCGTCCGTCGGCATCACGTAGGACTGATGAATCCAGGCAAGGTCATCAACGAGAGTTATGGTGTCGCCATGCCCGCCGACGTGCTGCGCAACCTCGACCTGAACCTTCTGGTGACGCTCGACGTCCTGCTTCAGGAACAGAGCGTGACACGAGCGGCAGCGCGCCTCGGCGTCACCCAACCCGCCGTATCGGCGGCCCTCGCAAGGCTGCGACGACACTTCTCCGACGACCTCCTGCGCCGCTCGGGCAATAAGAACGAGCTCACCCCGCTCGCCCAGCAGCTCGCGACCACGACCGGGCCCGCGCTGCTCGGCGTGCAGCGGGTCTTCGAGGCGATGCCGACGTTCGACCCGGCGAGCGCCGACCGGGAGTTCACCGTGATGATGTCCGACTACGCCGCGATCGTCCTGGGCGACCACCTCGCCACCCTGATCGAGCAGCAGGCGCCCGGCGTGCGTGTCCGATTGCGGGAGCTGGGCGCATACGCGGTCGATCACGCCATGGAGATGCTGCGCGGTGCCGACGGTATGGTCCTGCCCCACGGCTTCCTCAGCGACATTCCGTCCATGGACCTCTTCGAGGACTCATGGGTGCTGGTTGTTTCCGAGGACAACGACCAGGTCGGCGAGAAACTGACGATGGACGATCTCGGCCGGCTGCCGTGGGTCGTCACCTACAACGCCCCGACGGCGTTCACGCCCGCCCTCCGGCAGTTGCGGATGATCGGGGTCGAACCGCAGGTGCAGATGGTCGTCGAGGCGTTCGCGGCCGTGCCCTTTCTGGTCGCCGGCACGAACCGCATCGCTCTGCTGCAGGCTGAGCTTGCACACCGGTTGGCCGGTCCGGCCCGTGTGCGCATTCTGCCGTGCCCCTGGGACGTCGTGCCGGTCAGCGAGGCGTTCTGGTGGCATCCGATGCAGCGTTCCGACCCCGCGCACATCTGGCTGCGGTCGACGCTTCGCAGAGCAGGACGGGACGTCACCGAGCTGGCGCGTTCAACGGAGTGATCGTGCGCACTCTCAGTAACGAGCCGACTTGCCCTGTGTGCCGCAGCAGCCCAGGTCAGACGCACGGGGCGGCGCATACACCGGGTTGATGACCGACATAAGCAACTCGCTGTGGCAGTGGTCACACCCGGCTGGCAGCCTCGGGTTGCCAGCGTCGGGTCGCTGGCGAAAATTCAGGAAAGAGACATGCGCATGCGTCCCCCCTTTCACGACGAGCCGCTATTGCGGCCTCGTACGAAGCGGTGGAGTGCCGCGACGCTAGCGGCACTCACCTTCGCAGCCACCCTGACGACCGCTTTCACAGAGCCGGCATCATCAGCGCCCGTGGCATCCCGCACCAACGCGTCCTCCAAGGATCCTGGCCAGGCATCAGCCCAACCGGCGTCCGGGTTGGGGCCCGCCGCACTTGTGCGGCCGCTCGGCCTGATCAGCGAGGCGCCGTGCAGCAAGCACGATTGGCAGGTGTGCGCCGGCGATATGGACGCACCCAACACCGCCCCGTTCGCCATGGGCAATCCGATGGCGCAGCCAGGACTCGGTGTGCCGGTCGGAGGCCTCGGCGCAGGATCGTTCATGATCAATCAAGCCGGAACCTTCGGCCCGTGGAACATGGGCGGTTCCATCAACGCCAACTACGAGAACCGGATCCTGCCGCAAGCCGCCCTCCACGTGCGGGCGCAGGCAGTACCGCCACACAAGCAGGATTCCGGATCCCAGAGCGGGACGCCCACGGCCCAGACACGCTCGCTGGCGGTCAACACCAAGGACTTCGGGTCCGTCTCTCCGGCCTTCAAGACCTTGGACGCGGGCGCGGGAACCTACTCAGCCCTCTACCCGTTCGGGCAGATCGACTACCGGGACCCGGTGCCCGACGCGCAGGTGTCGACGAAGTTCTGGACTCCGATCGTGGCCGGCAACGACAAGCTGTCCTCCCAGCCCGTGGCCTACTTCGACGTCACCATCACGAACAACGCGAAGAAGACTCGCGACATCTCCACGATGCTGACCTGGCCCAACGCCCCGGCCCACGTAGCTGCCAAAGTGCAGAGTGCGCCGTCGAGCGAGGTAAGCAAGAGGACCGGCTACTACAGCAAGTTCCAGCGTGATGCCAAAACCGGTGTCGCCGGTGTGGTCCTCGGCGCGTCCTCGCCGTCGAACACGCCGGACTCGCAGAACAGCGAATGGACCGTCGCGGCCCGCCCCCAGAACACTCAGAAGATGTCGTACACGACCTCCTGGGACGGGAACGGCAGCGGCGCCGACGTCTACAAGGCGTTCACCGACCGCGGTGCTCTGCCGAACCGCGCGATCGACGACTCGGCATCCGCCGGGGCCATCGTCCTCTCCGCCAAACTGAAGCCCAAGCAGAGCACGACCATGCACTACGTACTCGCGTGGGACTTCCCTCAGATCTCCTTCAGTAATCCGTCCGGAACCCAGCAGAACGTCTGGATGCGCCGCTACACGGAGTTCTACGGTGCCAAGTCGGATCACACGAACCGCTACGTGCCGAGCTCCTACCCGGGACGACAAGCTTTCAGCATCGCGGACCGCAACCTGACAGCCCGGTCGTCGACGCTGGCGAAGGTCAACAAGTGGTGGGAGCCGTACGCCCATGATGCGAGCGTTTCCCCGGCGGTCCGGCGCGCAGGGCTGAACGAGCTCAACCAACTGACGTTCAACTCCTCGTTCTGGGAGTCCGGACTCGTCTCCACCAACGGCGCCGCCGGCCCGGGGGCAAGAATCGGATCGCGCACCCCCGGTACGCACCTCTTCCACACGATCACCGGCGGAGGTTGGTACGACTCCGGTGAACTCAACGTCCAGATGCAGGCCGCCAAGGTCACCCGACAACTGTTCCCGTCCATAGAGAAGGACTGGACGCGGGCACAAGCCCAGATGGTCATGCAGGACCCGAACGGGCGGGTACCCGACAGCCCGGGCGGTCTGGAGAACCCGTGGCTGGGATGGCAGGGCTCAAGCGAACCCGCCGCACCGAAGGCGAAATTCAGCGACACCCCGATGAAGTTCATCCTCCGCGCCTACGCAGCCTACGAAGCGACCGGAGACCACAAACTCCTGCGCGACGTCTACCCCGCCCTCAAGCGAGCGTGGCAGAACGACGTACTCCCCCGGATACCCGCAGGTCAGGCGCTTCTGCCCGACCCCGGCACGTTCGCCAACACCTACGACATCCTCGGCCAGGACGACGGCTCCGTCGACATCTACACGTCCGGGCTCTACGCCCTGACAGCCGAGGCGATGATCGCCGCGACCGAGGACGCCGAAGATCTCGGAGTCACCGGCATACTCGACACGAGGGCTCTGCGCACCCGGCTCACCGCCACCAAGTCGGCCATCGAGGCCAATTTCTGGACCGGCACCTATTACAGGTTCACCAACGCCGGCCACAAGAGCACCGACGTCTTCGCCGACGCCATCTGGCCGCAATACGCCGCGCAGCAGATGAACCTGCCCGACGTCCTACCGATGGACCGGGTCGCCAAGCACCTCAAAACGGTCTACCCGATCATGAAGAAGGCGAAGGACGCCAAGGGCAGGCTCAGCGGCGCACCGAATCTCATACCGATCACCGGTGAGCCCTACGGATTCCTCCCGCCCGGTTACGAATTCCAGGCACCGGAGGTCTGGACCGGCACGAACTTCGGGGTGGCCGCCACCTACATCGAGATCGGACGCAGGCTCAAGGACGCCACCCTGATCTCGTACGGTCGGCAGCTCGGCTCCGCCGTCTCCCACCAGATCTACGACCCCAAGTCCATCAGCAACGGGTCCTACGCGTTCAACACACCCGAGGCATGGCAAGGCACCGACCCCACGACCTACCGCGCGGCGAACTACGTACGCGCCCTGGCCGCCTGGGACCTTCTGGAGGCAGATGCTCGATAACTCCGGTGCAGACGTCCGCGGTGCCGCCCTCAACCCCCG